>CALFXQ010000415.1 GCA_937958285.1 uncultured Fusibacter sp.
TAGACTACTGAGAGTTTGCAGCTTATTATGAACCCACAAAAAACATAGAGTCTCGTGAGAGACTCTAATTTTGTATCATCGCAAGCATTTTTTTATAGTCTATCGGTTTGGACAAATACGCATCCATACCGGCCTCAAGGCACTTTTCTTCGTCTCCGACCATGGCATTTGCCGTCATGGCTATAATTTTTACAGAACGTCCCCCTGGGAGGTTTCGAATATTGCGGGTGCTTTCGTAGCCGTCCATAATAGGCATTTGACAGTCCATGAAGACCGCAGCATAGCTGCCGGTCTTTACTTTTTCGTAAGCCTCTAAACCGTCAGAAGCGATTTCACACTTTATCCCTTTGCCTTCTAATACTTTTCTGACAACTAATTGATTAACTAGATTATCGTCGACAATTAAGACGGGCCGATTGGTTGGCGTGATGATATGGGTCTCTTTAGAGACTTCAACTTTTTCGGATTGGTCTAGCTGTATTGGAATGAGTAGGGTAAAGGTAGTGCCATGACCTTCTTCGGAGACTACACTTATGGTGCCACCCATAGCATCGACAATTTGTTTGGTGATGGATAAACCAAGGCCAGTACCGCCATATTTTCGGGTATTTGTCACATCTGCCTGGCTAAAGGGGGTGAATAGATTGGGTATAAAACCTTTTTTGATTCCAATCCCTTGATCTGCGACTTCGATTCGCGCAATCGGCTTATTCATTGACTCAGTATCTAGTTGCAATGCCACCTGGACAACACCTTTATTTGTAAATTTGATGGCATTGTGGAGTAAATTGTATAAGACTTGCTTAAGTCTCTCGCCATCGCCAATTACGCTTATGGGAAATAGTGGATCAATTTTAGTAAGGAGTGTAATATCTTTTCGTCGGGCTTCAAAGAGGTGAAGGGCAGCGGCTTCCTCAATGGTCTCTATTATGTTGTAGGGTTCACTAGTAATGCTAAATCTGCCGGATTCAATCTTAGATAGGTCTAAGATATCGTTGATAATTCTAAGTAGACCCTTTGAGACGGTTTCCATATCACTTAAATAGCCTTTTAGTTCGGGGTCATCGACGTTCTCTTTTAAGAGTTCTAAGTAGCCAAATATGCCATTCATTGGCGTGCGAATTTCGTGGGACATATTGGCCAAGAATTGTCCTTTTGCGAGACTAGAGGCCTGCGCGGCTTCCCTAGAATCCATTAATGCCTTCTCAAAAAGGTATTTTTTATGGGTTTCGTAGAAAATGTTCGTGACAATAGAGAGGAAATGCGCTTCTAAAGTGGTGCGATTCTCGTTGCTTTCTTTTGGATAGAGCAAAAGCGCGCCAATAATCTGATTGTCTGCCTTCATTACTTGGATATCTACTTGCTCTCCGCAGACATCGACTGAATGATTGGGTGGATTGTGATTGTCTGTAAGCATATTAAAAATTTGAGCGTTTAGATTAGGACAAGGATGGTCTTCAGTAAGCCACACGGCATAGCTCTTCCACCTATCGGGACTAGACTCAGAGTCATCGGATAACAAAAGTTGAGCGCCATGTAAATTAAAACTTGTCGAAAGTCCAGAAAGAGCTTCTCGATATCTCGATTCAGCATTTTCGATTTCTAAAGATAGCAGAATAGATGACATTTCAGAGATGCGCTGCTCGAGTAATAGTTGATAATCTAAGATACGTTGATTAGACTCCAATGCATCTATATAGGCATTAATTTCTTCTTCTCGAGATTCGACTTCCGAAACCATTTGTTGAAAGGAAGTCGAGAGTTCATCGAACTCTGCATATGGATGAGAGGTTCTAAGTAAATCAAATTTGCCCTGAGATACACTTTTGCTCATTTCGACAATGCTCTGGAGCGAGGCGTTGAATTTTCTTAAAAAACGCGATAGATTGATGCCTACCAAGATAAAAATCAACAATGTCGCGCCTATCGAGACGATTAGCGTCCACATAATCGGCCCATAAATTTGTGACAAAGGTCTGTAGATTAAAAGGTGCCATTTAGTGTTTTCAATGGGTTCGTATTGAAGGATATAGGGCTTATTGTCAACAAATGTGATTGTGTTATTTTTGAAGGTGTTCTCGCGCAGTAATTTGGCATTTTTATCAACTGCTCGCTGAAAAACCAAAGCGGAATTGTTGTGAAAGACGTACATACCCTTATCGTCTATAATGGCCAAGTTCCCACCTGAAGGTGCTAACTTTTTAAATGCAGATTCTAAATGACTTAAATCGAGGTAGCCGACTAAAATCAAATCTTGAGTGATGCGACTAAACACAGAAAGGGTTGGGGTGTTTGTAACCGTGTCAATAAAGGTGTCGCCATAAATGAGTTCATTGTCAGTTAGGAGCTTAAACGGATCGGCGCCGCTTAAATCCAGCCCGATTCGATCTGAAATAGCGGGATAGGTGGCGGTGATTTTTCCAGAAGCGTCTAGAAGTTCAACACGCTTTAAATAGTTAAACTGGCTGACAATTAAGTTTATGCGCACACTGCTGTCTTGATCTGGTGTAGGATTAATAAGAGCGTTACCAATTAGCTCAAGTTCGGACCGTGGATGAAATAGAAAATGTTCAGCTTGCTCATTAAGTGCCAAGAGCAATTGGTGATTGGCTTCTGTAATAATACTTCGATTGCTTTGATAAGTTACATAGGTTGAAAAGGACAGGGTGATGATTAGCATAAGCGCCATATAAATTACATTTCGCTGGAGTAGCTCCCTTTGGAAGTATCTTATCTTCATATATTGTCCTTTGGATTTTGTCTGATTGAAGATGTTAAAGCCACAGTTTCTAGAACGATGCGTTTGAATTGAGCAATATTTAATGGCTTCTGTATATAGTCATCCATTCCTGCAACTAAGCACTTTTCTCGATCGCCATCCATTGCGTAAGCCGTCATGGCAATAATTCTCGTGTTCTTATTAATACTATCGGATAGTCGTAATCGTCGAGTTGCCTCAAAACCATCGAGTACAGGCATTTGACAATCCATAAAAATCAAATCATATTTTTTGGATTGACATTGTGCTAATGCAATTTCACCATTAGTGGCAATATCGCAATTAACCCCCATCTTGTTGAGTAAACTCATTACGAGAACATAGTTGACTTCGTTATCTTCAACGAGCAGAACCCTCAAATCCCCATAGGCGTTGGCGCTTATAGAATCGCTTTCTGCAGTGCCATCAGCTGTCAATTTACTATCGCTATATGCACTTTTTAATGGGATGGCAAAGGAAAACTGAGTTCCAACACCGAGTTCACTAGCGACGTCAATGGTACCATCCATTGCCTCAATATAGGCTTTACATAGCGTAAGACCCAGACCTGTTCCACCGTATTTTCTAGTCGAGGAAGAATCTGCTTGTGTAAAGGGCTTAAATAGTTTAGCCAGAGTTGCTTGGGTCATGCCAATGCCCGTATCTTTAACTGTAAAGCGAATCAACTGTTGGCTATTTTTGCTTAACTCTACAGAAACGTCAACGAGGATTTCGCCTGTGTTGGTAAATTTTAGCGCATTGCCGATTAAGTTTATGAGGACTTGCTTGAGTTTTGTGGGATCTCCAATGCAAAAATGGGGAACATCGTGCTGCACAGTTTTGTTAAGTAAAATACCTTTCTCTTTTGATTTTGGAGTAAATGTTAAAAGAACACTGTCGATGGCATCGCTCAAGTCAAAGGCAATTTGCTCTAATTCAATTACGCCAGCTTCGATCTTTGAAACGTCTAGAATATCGTTAATAACATCTAGTAATGTTTCGGCGGAAGATTGCATAATTTTGATATATTCGCGCTGTTCACTATTTAGTGGGGTTTGCTCAAACAGATTGAGAAATCCTAAAACGCCATTCATAGGCGTTCTAATTTCGTGGGACATGTTTGCCAAAAATTGACCTTTTGAAACATTGGCGGCTTCTGCTTCTAATCTTGCTCGATCGAGCTCGTGCTTAGCGCTTAAAACAGTTTCAATTTGATGGGACATTGCATCTGCCATTTTATTAAAATTCGTTGCAAGTGTTCCAATCTCACTTTTCTCCTGAATATCAATTCGATAGCATAAATCGCCATCACCTAATCGTTGCGTGCCCACGGTTAACTTTTTAATATTTCTAAAACTGACATCTATTCCAATGCGAATCAAAAAATATCCAATAATTAACAGCGTCAGACTGAGCAAAATGATATAAATGTATATCTGTTCAAATCCCTTCATGACTTCAACTACATCAATTTTAGTTATGATATACCAATTTTTAGATTCGAAGGATAGCTTTGAAAATGCAAAGAAAACTTGGGTTCCAAATACATCATTAGGTATGGATGGAGAATTGGAAGACAGCATTTCTTGTAGATTTTGAATATACAATTGATCTGTAGATCGCCTAGCGGTATTTAGAAGAGGTGAGTCTTTAGCATCGCCAGATAACAATAAGATTTCTCCGGTTTTGCCCAGCCCTTCGTAATCCTCAAGGATGGTCATCAATCTTGTAAGTGATAGTTCAACTCTAACAACGCCAATGGTTTCGGTATTTTGTGTACCTGGGTTTGCCAAAGGCATTGAAATGGTATAATGCGACTGTTCGTCTGTATCTCTATGAAATTCACCTTGGTAAGGTGCTGTGAGCGCATTAGAGAAACTTACATTTTGAGAATCATCTTTTCCGATTGCAGTTTTATCAGTCGATGCGACAATAGTGCCATCTGAGCTAATAATATCGATGGCTCTGATGGCTAATACTGATTTTTTAGCATCTTCGATAATATTTAATATCATTTTGCGGTTCTGCTCAGCGTTATCGAGGTTTTTACTAAATTCAACTAAACTAACGCGCATCTGGGTTCTCGATGCAATCAAGCTAACACGTTCATGGTCTTGTTCAATAAGATTGACCACTTGCTCAGATTTCGACTTTGCGAGTGCAAGTAATTGAGATTGAAATAGATCCCTGAGAACAACTTGCCCCATTCCGTGAAATACAAAAATTAAGGTTGCAGCAAGTAGAATAACGGTTATCACATAAACCGACAAAAGCTTAGAGCGTGTTGAAGCCTTGCTCAATAATCGATGGACCGTAGTAAATGATGATTCTGACTCATTTCTCGCCATTTGGAAGACCTTTCTTATGTTACAACGCCTTTTCAACCTAGCTAAATAGTGGTTTTGCCTATTTGATGAATACCCAATCGCCATAGTGAATAAACACTTGTGGACCAGAGGCTTGAAACAGAGGGTGGCACCTTTAATCCCTACTATTGACATCGGAATTAAAGCGTGTTAAAGTAATAACAGTTGAATATAAGCACTAGGGGTGCCTTCATTGGCTGAGAGCATTAGCAACCCTCGAACCTGATCTGGGTGATACCAGCGTAGGAAAGTGAGATCGATCCCCCTGGTGCCTGTAATCTACAAGCGCTTTTTGTTTAACTATCACTAGGAGGATGAATATGAAACAGCAACATTATACGCGCATGCTTATCGAAGGCGGCGTCATGATTGGATTGGCTTATGTACTGAACCTAATCAAAATTTGGGATATGCCGCAAGGTGGCTCTGTCACAGCTGGAAGCATGATTCCAATATTGATTTTTTCTTATCGCTGGGGTTTAAAATCAGGAATTTTAGCGGGAACGGTCTTCGGACTTATGCAACTCTTTTTAGGTGGTTATGTCGCAACACCGATACAAGCAGCACTCGATTACCCAATCGCATTTGGTCTTCTAGGCCTTGCAGGTCTCTTTGCTCGCGATCGTGAAATCACATTTATTGGTGCGTTTTCGGGTATCGGCCTAGCGTTGGTCGCCCGTACAATAGCACATGTAGTATCCGGCGTTGTGTTTTTTGCAGAATACGCACCCGAAGGTATGAATCCTCTTGTTTATTCTGCGGTTTACAATGGTAGTTATATGGGTGTAGAGGCAATTATCTCTTTGGTCGTGCTATATAGCTTGGCAAAATCCATCAAGAGTCAAATCGCCCTACAATATTAAACCACATAGATGGTTTTTAGGAGGATGTTATGGCACAGAATATTACTTTTGCAGGAAATCCAGTAGTCATTGGCGGTCAAGAAACAGTGGTTGGCCAGGTTGCTCCAAATTTCACAGCGGTTAAACAGGATTTGTCACCATACGATTTTTATGCAGCGACTGAAGGGAAAATCGCAGTGATTAGCGTGGCGCCCTCTATCGACACTGGTGTTTGCGCGTTGCAGACCATTCGCTTCAACGAAGAAGCTGCTAAGTTAAAAGACCATGTACAAATTGTTACACTCACAGTAGACCTGCCATTTGCTCAAAAGCGCTACTGCGCAGCTGAGGGCATTTCAAATATCGATGTGGTCTCCGATCACCGCACCCTTGATTTTGGCCAAAATTATGGCTTTATTCTCGAAGGTTTGCGCCTCTTAACAAGAGGGATTGTGATTGTCGATAAAGACAAGCAAGTTAAATATGTAGAGTACGTGTCTGAAGTCACGCATCACCCAGACTACGACCAGGCTCTTGCTGCAATTCAATCACTTATCTAGTTTAAGTAGATGTTTATAAGATGTGAAGAAGGTTCTTGACAAGTACACTTCTAATTGTTAAGCTAATGTCAATTGGATAACAGTTTCTTCAGGGCGGGGTGTAAGTCCCCACCGGCGGTAAAGCCCGCGAACCGAAAGGTTGATCTGGTTAGATTCCAGAGCCGACAGTTATAGTCTGGATGGGAGAAGAACACATTGAACCGTGTCTAACCATGCCCTGATTCCGTTTTGGAGTCAGGGCTTTTATTTCCCCAAAGAATTGTTTCCTCTCTAAAACTTATACCTACTAAAGAGGAGATGCGCATGAAAACCATGGATTTGAACAAATTGATCAAGGTAGCACTTTTGTCGGCATTAGCATTTATTTTAATGTTCCTTCAAACACCTATTGTGGTACTTTTTCCGGACTTTTTAAAGGTCGATGTCAGCGATCTACCTGCCATTATTGGTGCCTTTGCCTTCGGGCCACTTTATGGCATTTTAATTGAGGCAATTAAGAACCTTCTCCATGCGATTACACAGTCTTCCACTTTTTATGTGGGCGAGGTAGCAAATTTTCTAGTAGGATCTGCACTCGTTGGCACAGCAGGTTTTATTTATCAAATAAGAAAAGATAAAACAGGGGCTTTGATGGGCCTTATGGCTGGTGTGATTGCAATGGCTATCACAGGTGCTTTGGCAAACTACTACTTTATCATCCCTGCATATGAAACATTAATGAATTTTCCAGTGGAAGCAATTATCGGTATGGCGGCAAAGGTCAATGGCTCGGTGACAAGTCTATTTACATTTGTAATATTTGTTATCGTACCATTCAATTTGCTAAAGGGTACATTAGTTGCCATTTTAACACTATTAATTTACAAGAGAGTTTCTCCGCTTCTCAGTGGTAAAATTCGAGGCTAACCCTTTTTAAACTTGCTCAGATAACTAAATACCTAGCATATTAAAGGCTTTGGTTGACCAAAGCCTTTTTATTATGCTGAAAACAAGATATTAATCGTCGGATTTCTATAAAATAATGTGTATACACAACTTAAATGGGTTATAATACCTCTAGAGACTCAGTGAAAGATGAGGTTGATTATGCACTTTCATGTGGAAAACTACGACCATGAAACGATATTTTCGCTAATGGTTCACGAGGATACTATTACGGGGCAAACCCTTAAAAGTTATCTGAGATCAATGACACCACTTCAGCAATTGCCAGTACTCTCACCTTTCGATTTCTCTGAATTCGATGTTATGGGGAGCCAAGAATGGCTTACTTGGTATGGAGACAATAGAAACATCTTTCTCGAAATGAAGGGAGAGAACACCGTCCCCGAGGGCAATGGTTATTTTGAGTCGGTGGTGCAAGAGGCAATTTTGCTCATTAAAAACCGCATGAATTATAGTCAGTTTGAATTGATGTCGGTGATGGAAACGCATTTAATTGTGCTAAATCGCTTCAACGTGATGTTTACACTTAAAGGTGATTACAATCGCATGATTGTCTTTAGCATTGGCGATGGCTTTGCAAGAGAAATCGCTAGAAAAATGATGAACGACAACATAAGCACTAGTGAATTCGATCAAATGGTAAAAGCGGCTGTTGCTGAAGTTGGCAATATGATTGTAGGTCTCTCATTAAAGCATATTTTGCCTCTAGGCGACGTTAAAATGAGCACGCCAATGTGTTTTGAAGTGTCACAGGGTCATTTGATTGGCGCTTCTAAACCGGTAAGTGTTGCGGTTTGTTCGAGTTGTGGAGAAGCATTTAAAGTTTATGGTGTCAATTTTATCTAGAGATAGGGGACTCATATGGCGAGAATACTTATTGCAGATGATTCTGCAGTGATTAGAAAAACCTTAAAGCGTATATTAATTGGCGCAGGGCATGAAGTTGTAGACGAGGCGAAGAATGGTGCAGAAGCAGTCGAGCGCTATCAAGTATTGCAACCAGATTTGGTAACAATGGATATTTCTATGCCCATAATGACAGGCGTAGAAGCGGTTAAGCAAATTGTACATAACTATCAAGATGCAAAAATTGTAATGATTAGTGCAATCGACGAGAAAAACCAGGTGTTTGAAGCTCTCGAATGTGGCGCTAAACATTACATCATTAAGCCATTTAACGAAAATACAGTTTTAAAGATTATAGACGTTGTTATTGCCCACAATAGTGGTGAAAAGGTCGACTAAAAAAGGGTTATCTGTGAATAAAAAATTAAAGATATCTTAAAGGTGTTGTACTTCCACCTCTAAGATATCTTTTTTTACCACAATTTCATTGATTCAGCCTTTTGAGCCATAGTGACTTCTAGGTGCTTGGCCTCTAGTAAACCTTTCATTGCGAGGATGGCCTCGGGCTCGCCATGGGATAATATCACGCGCTTTAACCGGGGATTTGTGGCAATCCAGTCCATAAGGTCAGCTTGGTCGCCGTGTCCAGAATAGCCATTGAGGGTGACGATGCGCGCTTTTACGGCGATGGTTTCGTCGAGAATGGTCACGGGATTTTGTCCTTCTAGTATTGCTCTACCCAGACTCCCTTCTGCCTGATAGCCTACAAAAATCAATGTGGTTTTTGGTTGCCACAGGTAATGCTTGAGATGATGGCGAATACGTCCGGCGTCGCACATGCCACTGGCAGAGATGATGATTTTGGGCTCGGGGTTGGCATTTAATGCGATGGATTTTTTCATATCGTGCACAAAGGTCAGTCGATCTTGCATAAAGGGATTCACGGGATGCATGAACTCTCTTTTTACAGTGGGCTTTAACCAATCTAAATGGTGTTTGTAAATCTCGGTGGCATCTATGGCTAAAGGACTGTCTACAAATATAGGGTATTGGTGCAAATCTGCACCTGGATGGTCTTTTAAGTATATAAATAGATCGTAGAGCAACTGTTGCGTTCTGCCCACCGAAAAGGCGGGGATAATGGCAGTGCCGCCATTGGCAAGAGTTTCTTCTAGTGTAGAAATCAACTTTTGAACCCGTAGTTCAGATGGGCTATGGTGCTTATTCCCATAAGTGGCCTCGCAAATGACCACTTCTGATGGTGGCATAGGCTCTGGCGGTGGATAGAGAATTGGATCTCTAGTGCCCATATCGCCAGAAAATGTGACATGGCGCCCTTCTATACTCAGCGTCGCGCTACAAGCCCCCAAAAGATGGCCAGTGGGTCTGAAGGTAACCTGAATTTTTTCGTTGATAAACACAGGGGCATTGATGTCTACTGGGTACAGATAGGCAAGGGCCAGTTGGGCATCGGCGGTGTTGTAAAGCGGGTTTAGTAGTTCGAGGCCAGCGCGTTCTCGCTTTTTATTCTCCCAGGTTGCATCAGCTTCTTGTATTTTAGCGGCATCGAGCAAGAGAATCTCGGCTAGATCTCTAGTGGGCCTAGAACACAAAATTTTACCTCTAAAGCCTTCTTTGACTAACTTGGGGATACGGCCTGAGTGGTCGATGTGTGCATGCGTTAAAATCATGAAATCTACGGATTTTGGGTCGAATTGAAAGGGGTCTGCATTGTGCATTTCTTCTTTAAGACTGCCTTGAAAGAGACCACAATCGATGAGTATATTGCCAAATGGGGTGCTCAGCAGATAGTTAGAACCGGTCACTTCTTGTGCGGCCCCAAAGGCCTGAAGATGCACGGAGGCTTCAAAGTCTTTTATCATAGGTAACCTCGCTTAGCTAGATGTATGTGATGTGCATTTATAGTATACCCCCTACCAGAGGAAAAAACGTCAAAAAATCTTCAGTTGAATGAAATATGCTGAATTTTTTGACAGCATCGGGTATACTAAGAGAGATAATATTGGAGGAGGTCAACGAGATGAAGATGTTAAAGGTAGTAGAAAAGCGCCGATCTGTTCGCGAGTATAAAGAAAAAGAATTCGAAGGAAAAGATCTTGAGTTGATTAAAGAATACATAAGCGATCTTCCGCAAATCGTAGAAAATGTTACTGTTAAGGCAACGCTTCTAGAAGGAACACAGGTTTTTGAATGGCTTAATGGCTTGGCAGGCTATAACGGCATCATGATTAAAGCACCGTATTACATTACGCTAACATCAAAAATTGCAGACAACCAACAGCATTTAAAAGCAGCGGGCTATGCAGGTGAGTGGCTCGTTCTCAATGTGACCAAGCACGACATTGCCACATGTTGGGTCAGCACCAATCAAAAAGAGGCAGATATTCACAAAACATTGGGTTTACCTGTAGAAGAAGAAATTATCGGCTTAATCGCCTTGGGCTATGCTAAGGGCGATATGCGCGTATCCAATATCTATAAGAATCAAGGTATCGACAATGCAGACCGTGTCAGAGCTTATCAGCATGTAGATTCAGAATACCGAGATGCGCCTATTAGCGGACGTTTGTCGATTGAAGAAGTGGTGTATCTCAAGCAGTGGGGTCAAAATGCCTCAATCGAAGAGCTAGACGTTTTGGGCTTCACCGAGGTCTTCTACTATATGCGTCTCGCACCGTCCACTGCAAACAAGCAGCCATGGCGTTTTGTGGTAGATAAAGACCAATTTGTTTTAGTGATGAGCAAAGACGATGGCTACGAAGACGATCGCTTAGCGTGTATCGAAGCGGGTATTGCCATGCTTTACTTTGAAGTGGCAATGCACGGCGAAGGTTTCCCCGGCCGCTGGCTTTACGATTCAGTCGCCAATCGCTACAACATTCCAGAAACCCATTTTATCGCAGGTGTCTATCGCTTTCAGTAGTCCAAAAAACACCGAAACACTCCAAAGCACACCTAAAAAACATGTAAAAGCCCTTGACTCCCTCAAGGGCATAAGGTATCCTTCATAAGGGTGCAAAGACCATTGGGGTCCATGAACTCTTTATAAAAAGGAGCGGATTAATATGTTACTGAGAGAACAAATCGCGAAATCTTTATTGGATATTAAGGCAGTTAGTTTAGTGGGGCCAGATCAGCTATTTACATGGGTGTCGGGCATTAAGTCCCCCATTTATTGCGACAATCGCGTGACAATTGGCTATCCACAAGTGCGCACAATCATCGCTCAGGGTTTTGCAGATCGCATAGCCGCAGAGTATCCAGATGTGCAAGTGATTGCCGGAACAGCAACAGCAGGTATTCCCCATGCTGCATGGGTGGCAGATAAACTCAATATGCCAATGATCTATGTGAGATCACAGGCAAAAGAACACGGCAAGGGCAATCAAATAGAAGGTCCCCTTGCAGCTGGCCAAAAGGTATTCTTAATCGAAGATCTCTTCTCCACTGGCGGCAGCTCCTTAAAGGCTGTCGAGGCCCTTCAAGCTGCAGGTGCAGAGGTTGTAGGCGTCGCCTCAATCTTCACTTATGGCTTTCCAGAGGTAGCCAACAAGTTTGAAGCTGCAGGCTTAAAGTACTTTAGCTTAACGGATTATCAAACACTGCTCCCAATAGCAGAAGCTGAAGGGTACGTCAAAGCAGAAGATCTCGATGCGCTGCGCGCGTGGAGTCAGAATCCTAGAATTTTCACAACAGAAGCATAAGGGCACTTTGGGCCATTTTTTTAAAAAAAGTTCGAGGTTTATAT
>CALFXQ010000416.1 GCA_937958285.1 uncultured Fusibacter sp.
CGCAAATCGAGAATGAACACCCCTTCTACGCTGGGTAACAATTGGGTTTGACGCGTAAAAAAAGAGGCCCTTTCTAAGGAACTCTCAATGCGCATTGCCAAACTAACAAAAACCTACAGACGATAGGAGGATGCCTTGGAAAAGTTAATCAACAAGACCAATGTTAAGGTCTTAGGTTCGATTATTAAGATGAATCGCATGCGTCAAAACATGTCCCAAAAGGCATTGTCTGAAGGTATCTGTGTGAACTCTTACTTGTCGCGCATCGAAAATGCCGAAATCATCCCATCTGAAGAAGTGATTCACGATCTCTTTAAGGCCCTGGCCATTCACTATCAAGATGACAACGCCTTTATACAGCAAAGTACTCAAGATTTCAAAGCCTTTCTCGATGAGTTGATGTTCAATGAGTTTGATCAATCTCATCAACGGTTTATCGCATTGGAGGCGAGGGAAGAAGAGTTTATTCACTCGCCACTCATTATCGACTACTACATCATAAAATTGGCATACTACTGTACCCAAGAGCGCGAAGTTTTTAGCCAGACTAAAGGCTTGCTGACATCGGTAAAAGAGCTGATGAATCGCGATCAGTTGTTTAGGTTCTACTTGTATTCTGGCATCGATATTCTAAAGATATCTCAAGATATTGACACGGCGCTTAAACTCTTTAAAAAGGCCAACCTTCACGGTGAAAACGGCCATCTTTTTAAATGGATGGGCTATGCGTATTTGGCTTTGCGCAGACCCATAGAGGCATTTAAGTACTTTCAGAAGTCCCTCACGTGTTTTCTTAACGATGGAAATCTGACCTCGGTTATTGGGGCCTACGAGATGATCGGGCTAAATCACTATGTGATGAACGAATACGAACCGGGCATAGAAGCCTACGAAACAGCGCTTCGATATGCTAAGTCCATCGAAAATGATTACAATCGCATCAATGTATCCAACCAAATTGCTTGGGGTTATATGCGCCTGGGGGATTATTCGCAAGCCACTCAATACTTAGTCGACGATCGATACAATAGCGACCTCACTGTAAATGCCAGTGTGACGCGTTTTCTAATTGCCTTTTACCAGAAGGATCAAAATGCGCTTCACGCATTGAGAAAAGCTTTTGCCCATCGCAATAAATCTTTTCACCGCATGATTTACAGCGTCTTGTGCATCGATCAGTGTTTTGATGCAAAAGGACAGTGGTGTGTGGAGGAAGTGGATGTTAAGCGTCTTTATGAATTTGCAGCCGTTACACATTTTGAACTCAAGAAGACCTTTGGCGAAATTCTGATCGACTATTACAAGTCTCACAGAAAATATAAAGAAGCACTCGAGGTACACAATGGAACGTACTTTTTTACATCATGAGGCCAAATCTCAATATGCATACGCCATAAATGAGGATCGCCTTAAATTGACCTTGCGCGCCAATAAAGGCACCGTGCAGGAGGTGTCTTTATTTTGGGGTGACCCCTTTGATTGGGGGCCCCAAGGACAAACCCCTACATGGGGGTGGCGCGGATTAAATACGGAGACTCATAAGCTGAGCTGCGACTATTCCGACGGTGATTACGACTATTGGCGCATCGAAATTTCAGTAGAATGGAAGCGCGTTCGATACGCCTTTTTAGTAAACGAAGGGTGGTTGTTCACTGCAAGAGGCCTATACGATCTTCGACTATATCCTGAAAAAAAGATGGCACTATCGGATTACTTCAACTTTCCCTATATCAATCGTGAGGACCTTCATCAAGGGCCCGATTGGGTTAAAGACACGGTGTGGTATCAGATATTTCCCGAACGCTTTTGCAACGGCAACCCTGATTTAAACTTACCTGGCACCTTGGCGTGGGATAGTAAGAAGGTCGTCGAAAACCACATGCGTTTTGGCGGTGACCTGGTTGGCGTAATTGAGAAATTGCCCTATTTAAGTGAACTGGGAATTTCGGGCATTTACTTTACACCAATTTTCAAGGCCACATCGACTCATAAGTACGATACAATCGATTACTTTTCCATCGATCCTGCTTTTGGCACAAATGAAGATTTTAAAACACTAGTCAATAAGGCCCATGAGTTGGGAATTAAAGTGATGCTCGATGGCGTTTTTAATCACTGTGGCTTTTTTCACCCCTTCTTTCAGGATGTGATTAAGCAGGGTAGTAAGTCGGAGTACTTCGATTGGTTTCATATTTTAAAAGAGCCTGTAGTCAACTTCCCGCTAAAGCAAGGCCACCCTAAACCACACAGTCATCAGCTTGCTGGTACACTACACTACGAAACATTTGCATTCACGCCCATGATGCCCAAATGGCGTACAGGTAATGCGGCGTGTGAAGCCTATTTGCTTAGTATTGGCCGTTACTGGGTTGAGACTTATGGCATCGATGGCTGGAGGCTCGACGTCTCCAATGAGGTGAGTCACGATTTTTGGAGAAAGTTTAGAACAGAAATAAAGCGAACAAATCCGAACTGCTTTCTGCTTGGCGAAAACTGGGATGATTCAATCCCTTGGCTAAGAGGTGATCAGTTTGATGGCGTAATGAACTACGAGTGGACGACCCCTATATGGCGCTTGCTCGGAAATGAAGCTGCCGTCGGTGGCGCATTGAGCATCAGGGGGTTTAGAGAGGCTATGTCTAAGGTGATGGCAATGACGCCAGAGCCAATTTTTGCAAATATGTTCAATCTCTTAGATAGTCATGACACATCGCGCTTGGCGACTATGTTTAATGGCGATGCAAAAAAACAGAGGCTTGCCTATTGGCTACAAATGACCTTCGGTGGTTCGCCGAGCATCTATTATGGCAGCGAGGTGGCGCTCGAGGGTGAGGGGGATGGCAACCGCGTGTGTATGCCTTGGCATATGCCGCCCACTAAGGGCATGCACTATCAGTTTCTAAAAGATATGATTGCGCTTAGATATGCACAGCCAATACTGCGTGCGGTGCCTATCTCTTTTATCGAAACTCCTGAGCCTTTGTTGGGCTATGAAAAAGGAGACGGTGAAACGCGAGTTAGATTTTTGGTGAATGTGTCTAGAGCATCTATCAGCGTATCGGATGCACTCTGGCCTGAGGATGCCGAATGGTTAGATGCACATCTTTGGAATAAAAGGGATACTTTCGAAAAAGAGCAATTAAAGCATGGACTTAATCGCACTTTAGCACCCTACTGCGCAATAATGCTAAAGTTGCACAATAATTAAGCACTAAAGTTACAATATTGCAATCACTTTGCGAAATTTCAATGATTGAATACGATTTCCTAGGGTAAATAAGGCATGCTTGGAGCTTTAATCAGTCAATAGCTGTGCAAACGCATGCGCATAAAAATATCACGAAATGCGCAAATTGATGAAAATAGTGTTGATTTTGTTAAGAAAACGTTGTACAATAGGGCTGAATGACAGGCAAACGCTCTCATTTTATGCAAACGCATGCGCAAACGCTGCAAAAAATGATGCGTGTCAAAGTCGTATCGCTTTGCACAAAGAGATAGACACATGTCTTCTCTAAACACGGACGCAATCTGTAGGAGAAATAAAATAAAAAAAGTATTAAGTATGCTTTTAGTCGTAATGCTTGTGTTTACAATGGTAGCTTGCCAACCTAAACCAGCAGCGGCGGAAGAAACCACCGCAGCACCTGAAGAAGTGACAGAAGCTCCAGCACAAGAAATCGAAGCGACAATTTCAGTTCAAGTTGAAGCGGGATGGAAAGCTTATTACGAAGCAGCAGCTGAGCGCGTAAAAGCAGCAAACCCTAAAGCGACAATCAACTTTATCGAAACTGGTTCATTTGATCATTTAAATGTTCTTGATCAAACAGATGTAACAAATGCCGACGTAGCTGACGTATTTGCACTTCCAGCAGATAGAATCTACGGTTTAGCTCAAAAAGAGGCGCTTGCTACTTTAGATGCGAAAGCAATGGCTGATCGCGTTGGTGGCTTTGCCGATTACGACGCTGGTCTTGGCGGCAACTTCAATGTAGATGGCTCTTACCTTGCATTCCCAATGAACATCGAAACACTTATCAACTTTGTAAATAAAGCAAACGCTTCTGCAAAAGGTGTTGATTTAACTCAACCAGTTGAGTTTACTGCACTTGATCCAGAAACAATGCTCGTTCCAGTATTCAACGCATGGTTTGGCGTCGCAATGACAAACTCTGCAGGTATTGAATTCCTTGGAAAAGACCAAGATGGTAACTTATTCTCTGATTTAACTGCTGATTGGTCAGCCCTTGCTCCAGAGAAACAAGCAGTATTTACAGCGCTTTTCAACTACTATCAAGCACATGCAAAAGCTGGCACATCTCTTTGGGATAGCGCAGCTGCATGGGGTTACATGGATACGGCCTTTACATCAGGTGGCAACACAGCGATTCGCTTAGAAGGCCCTTGGTCAACTGGTAGCTTGTCTAATCTAGCTAACGCTGGCGCAGACCTTCAAATTATGCCAATCTCGAATGTTACACTCAACGGCAAACCTCTTGCTCACTGGCAAGGTGGCTGGGGATTGGGCATCAACGCACGCGTAGAAGGTGACGAAAGCAAAATGGCACTTTCTGTAGCGTTTATCGAAGAGTTAGTCAATACAGAATATGCAATTGATTTCTTCAAAGCGACTGGCAAAATCCTCGAGAACGTAGATGCATCTGTTTATGCAGGATCAGACCTTTCTGAAACTGATAAATCTGTTATCGCATCTGTAATCGAATCTTACAAAAATGCACCAGCACGTCCGCTCTTCACAGAGTGGGGTCAAGTTTGGGGAACATGGGAAACTGCAATGCTCTCTTGGGCATCTGTAAAACCTGCATCTCCAGAAGCTGCTTACGCAGAAGTACAAGCTGCGTTTAAGGCGATGATGCTGAACTTCTAATCAAGAATCCAAGAGAAGAAGGCCTCGCCTTCTTCTCTTTCTTTCCATGTGGAGGCTATTGTGAGGGAAATGGTTAAAATGCCGAAGTGGCATAATGCTTTGTTGATTGGGTGCACTTCTGCGACGATTTTTTTGGCCACCCTAGAAGTGATTGCACAAGTAAAAAACCCAGATTTTTACCAGATGTGGTTAACTGAAATGGGCAATGTTCATTCAGAGACTATGTTTTCGGTGTTTGTTACAGCGCGGCTGACGCATTATGCGGCGATTGTCATCATCCCAATGACTTTTGCGCTTTATACCACCTTCGCCGCGAACAAGTTGCGCATTAACGGTTTGTATATTTTTATGTGGACTGTTTTAATGTTGGCTAGTCTCGCTTATAGTGTACTAG
>CALFXQ010000417.1 GCA_937958285.1 uncultured Fusibacter sp.
GTAGTTGTTGTTGTTGTTGGCGCTTCTGTTGTTGTTGTTGTTGTTGGCGCCTGAGTTGTTGTAGTTGTAGTTGTAGTTGTTGTTGTTGTTGTTGTTGCTTGAGTTGTTGTTGTGGTTGTTTGAGTTGTTGTAGGCGGTGTGTATTCTAGTTTAATCGAAAATTCATTTTTTATTGGGTACTGTGCTCGTAAGCCTTTGGATACCAGCGTTTGACTCGCTTTTGATGATGGTGGATAGAAGACGTATGTGTCTGTAATATACTGGTTACCTGAAACCACGAAGTCTAGAGACAATAGGCCAGGAATATCTTCTTTGTCGACTCTAATTGTCACTGTACGTCTGCCTGCGTTTTCAGTAATTGTTTCTGTGTATCCGGCTGGCGAGGTGTGATTAAAGTTTACACCGTGGTCACCGACCATATTGTAGTCAAATTTAACTTCATAGTAATCTTCGAATTCTTGGTTTCCGTGAACATTTAAATCGATAACTGCCATAGATGGTAAAGCTTCACCTGAAAGTGCTACTAAGTAATCGTAAAGTTTCTTAGTGCGACTGTTCATTTTACTTGAACTTGTATCGATTGCAGCGTTGTTGGAATATGTCCATATTGCAGCTTGCGTTGCACCAATTGCCTCGTCTAATTTTAGGCTATTGCTATCGATAATATCGCGAAGCTGACTAAGTGACTTAACTGGATAGCCATTATTCACGATCGCTCTGATTTTCTGTGCATTTGCTGCTGTAAAGAGTGTTGAATCCTCTAATAATCCGAGGGTGTAATCTGTGGTTTTGTTGATTGAGGTATCGATATCGATACAATACGCTAAAAACTCTTCTAAAGACATCTTGTCTTTAATCACAAAGTTCTTTGTTTTGGAACTGCCACCTGTGTAATGAATAGTAATCCCCGACTCACCGTTACCTGTATAGTTGTAGGTAGAGCCAAAGGCGATGACCGGCTGTAGCAGCATCGACGCTACAAGTGTTAAAATAAGTAAGATTGAGAATATTCTCTTTGGGGTTCCCTGCTTGAACGTTTTGTTAGTCATGGCTTTCTCCTTTGCCCAAAAGTTGATTAGGCAGCCGAACGATCTTAGTGCATGCACCTTAGACTTCTGACTTTGCGTCCTTCACTTTCGTGAAGTTTGCCTTTATGATAATGAATATCATCATCATATACGTATAATACCATAAACTGTAACCTCTAAACACCTTTTTATGTTAATTTTTTGGGAACTGCTGCAAATTCGCATTTTTTTAACGAACCAGATTGCCCTGTAAGCCTTGGTAAAACTGAATCAGAGAGTATAAGCGCTTTCACAAAAAAATAAAAAAATAAAAAATAAAAAATAAAAAATAAAAAAAAGCTCGCCTTGAAACATGTTTTTACATGTTCGAAAGCGGGCATTTTACTTTTTCTTTTAATCGATGACCGTTGTGTTTTTGCCAGATGCCTTGGCCTTGTAAAGTGACTTGTCTGTGGCTTCGAAGAAGGCTTCCATGCTCATTGGCTCGCTTGCCTGATAGGTTGTTATGCCAAGACTTAGCGTAATGTGGCCAAGTGGCGAAGACTGGTTGGGGATGCCGATGGCCTCGACACCCTTGCGAATGCGATCTGCGATAACATGGGCTTCTTGGGCATGGGTATTTGGCAAAACGATTGCGAATTCGTCGCCACCGTAGCGAACAGCTGTGTCTGAGGCGCGTTGTACGTTTACTTTGATGACCAGGGCAATTTTTTGAAGGCAAATATCGCCGGCCCGGTGCCCATAGTGATCGTTGTATGTTTTGAAGTAGTCCACATCGATAAGAATTAGGGATAAGGGTGCGCCAGATGTGGCTGCCTTGAGGTACTCTGATTGGAGGGTGGTATCGAAAGCGCGACGATTGAAGAGGGTTGTGAGTCCGTCTATATTTGCCAGCGCTTCGAGTTCTTTATTGACGCGCTCTAGTTCGGTGGTGCGCTCGGCAATGATTTCTTCTAAGGAAAGCTCGTGATTTTTGAGATCTGTATAGTCTTCGTGCATCACCACAAAATCGACCACGCGGCCTTTTTTATTTTTAACTGGGAACATGGCGCTTCGCAGCCACCTCTCGCGCCCGTTTTTATCTGTGGCATCGTACTTGGATACCAAGTTTTCGATGGTCTCACCGGCGACGACTTTTTTCACCAGTTCCAAAATGCCCGTTGGCTGTAGCTGTGGATCTTCGAAGATGTTGTAGACCCCAATATAAGCCGTGGCATCGACGTCGAAGAGAATTTCGAAGGCCTTGTTGTAGCCCTTTAAATAGCCCGTGGTACTGTATATCTGAATGCTCGTGGGTGAATGCTCCAAAATGGACTTAAAATACTCGTCTTTAACCGCGCCATTATAACTCAATAGCATACCTCCTGCGCATTTGTTGTACCTAAAAGTCGATAATACTATAAGTCGATAATACTACTTGTGCGAATTCTAATCAACTTAAAACACGTTTTAAAGCACTCGGCGTTAGGCATTCTTATGGTGAAAAAACAGAACCTCTTACGACCAAAATAGCTGATCTTAAGAGGTTCTTGATTCTAAGGCTATTTTTTTGGTTTTGGTTTTGTCATCAGCACATATTCGCCTGTTGACTTGGCTTTAACTGTGATGTTGCCGTTTTTTATGGTGCTTTCTACATTTACCCATTTGCCTTTTTCGAACTTAAAAACCCCAATTTGTGTAAGGTCCTTTACATTCTTAGGAAGGGGCATGGTAATCACAGTATCTACTTTCTTAATGACTACCTCTGCAAGAGGTGACAGCTGTTGACTGGCAGCTACTTTCTTTTCACTTTCAGTTAATGTGGGCTTCTGCTGAGGTGTCGGCTGTAAGGGTGCCGCTTGTGGTACTAAAGTGGTTGCTGGCTGAGTTGTTGGCTGGGTTGCAGGCTGGGTTGCTGGCTGAGTTGCTGGCTGGGTTGCTGGCTGGGTTGCTGGCTGGGTTGGGACTCGCGGGGGCTTGTTATAGGTCAGTTGGGTGTAGGTGCCACCTGTGTAGGCTGCCAATTTAATGGTATAGGTACCTGTTTCAGAGAGTTCTGCATCCACAATTGAGATTTCGAATGGCCCAGGAGCTTTGACAAGCGTATTGTAGGTGATAAGTGTACCATTTGGCGAATAGAGGAGTGCGACGACACCTCTATTGGTTGTAGTTCCCTTTATTACCATTTCTTTATCTTGTTCTTTATAACTTACAGTAAGTTTACTAAAATCTGTATTTGCCCATGTTACCATCTGGCTCGATGCGATGATCAATAGGAGTATCCAGAAAAAGCTCCCTTTAGCTTTTAGAATCGTTCTTGCTTTGTGGCTAGTATTCATTTTATCCCCTTTGATGGATGTTATGATTTTGATGTTCCTTTATGCGCTTGTTTGTTATATCTTAATTTCAATATTTTGATTTCAATATCTTGATTTCAATATCTTATATTGCCGATGCCCTCTTCTTCGCGTTGATAATTAATGCCACCAAAGGTCTCGGTATCAATTGATACATCGCCATCGACTATTATAAACTTCAATGCATTTGGCTTTTTTGGATTCCTTGAGGAGCCGTTAAAGCCCTTGATATTGGCAATCCAGTAATGTGGATACAGACCGTCTTTTCGGTTTTCTGGTATAAAATCGACAACTCGTGTTTCGAGTAGTACTGACTTTTGTAACTCTTGTGATGCATCATACTCTTGGTAATATAATTTCACTAATGCTTTTGGGTTTTGATAAGGGTTATTCGGATCTTGAAATAATACGATTGGCTGATCGGGCGTTGAATCATTCGCTTGTCTATAGCGAAGAAAGGCACCTTGTTTTACCAAATTAAGTTTAATTTCAAGGGGTTTGGTCGTTCCCGCAACCTCTCCGTAGAGGGTCACTCGGCTGACTTTGTCGATGGGATCGATTGGGAAGCGCATTACCCCGTTTGCTAGGGCTTCATAACTTGAAGTACCGGGCCGTACAAAGAGCTTTGTAAATTTACCGTATTTTGTTTTTGAAAGTGAGACATCCACGTATTTGGCATTCAGATGCACCGGAAAATCCACTTCTGCAGCACCTGTTGCTACGTCTCGAACAACTGTGGCATCCCAATGATTGAGTGTATCTACTGGTGTGCTTGTGTCTATTCTCATGCCCATATAGGCTGGTCGATATAGGTTGATTCTAATGTCCTTCTCTTGGACTGTATTATTGTGATCAAGGTATTTTATGGTGTGAAGGGTATAGGCTGAATTGTTCTTCCCTGGGTAGCTTAGACGATTGTCGTTACCATGATTAGATAACCCACCGTGACCATCTGTGTATAATGCTTTTGATTTGATTTCTAGTATCGTATTGAAAGTCGAACTCGATGTTGCCTTTGGAGTCCAGCGAAGGATTGTGGCTAAACCCTGGCTTGCTTGAGGTAAATTTAATCGGTCTGGCAAATCTAGGTGGTATTCAGATATTTGGGGATCGAATTGAATACTATTTAAGCCATCCGTCGACAACTCTAAGTTGTATAGTTCTTGATTTTTTCCAACACTTCCGCTGACTGAAATCTCACTGGATTTTTCGAAGGCAAATGGCGTTTCGTCGATTTGGATTTTGAAGCTGGATTCGTATGCGCCTTTGCCGATGCTGATCGTTGCAAAACGCACGTAGGATTGGTCTGTACCTTGAACCGTAAAGGCTGCGCCATTTCCATTTCGAATTTGCGAAAAAAGCTGATAGGTTTTATTGTGTTGCAATTTAAACCGCTTAACGCTTCCAGCCAAAACATCTGCTTTAGAAAACGTTCGTACACCATCTAAACTAGAAGACAACCACATTGACACTTCTTGAGAATCCTGTAACACGAGGTCGTCTGCAATTTGTACTCTTACAAGCAATATTCCCAATTCTCTTTCTTTAGTTGGCATACTGCTGGCGCCTTGTGCAAAAGTAGCCGACTGAACAAGCAACAACACAAAGCATAAAATTGAAATAATGATACTGATTTTTTTCATATTCTTCCTCTTTTGTTTATTAAATATAATTTATAGAG
>CALFXQ010000418.1 GCA_937958285.1 uncultured Fusibacter sp.
CAAATTACTTCCAACACGTACCTTATTTAGAGTCGGTGGCAAAAGAAAAAGGATATGATTTTGAAGTTTTGGCCAATGTACACGTAGAGCCCATTGGTCTGTACTCAGAGAAGCACACGGCCTTTAGCGACATCCCCGATGGTGCATTAATTGCCATTCCAGACAATCCTTCTAACGAATATAGAGCCTTAGTACTGCTCCAGGCAAATGGGTTAATCACACTTAAGTCGGATTTAGTGGATTACGCAGCTACACCAGCAGACATCCTCGATAACCCTAAGGGTCTTCAGTTTATCGAGGTAGATGCCGCGCAGCTAACGCGGTCGCTGCCAGATGTGGATGCTGCAGTGATCAATACAAACAGAATTTTAGAGGCAGGTATCGACCCTAAAAGTGCTTTGATTAGAGAAAATGCCGACTCGCCATATGGAAATATCGTCGTGGTGAGAAAAGGCGAAGAGACTCGCCCAGAACTGCTCAAGCTTAAAGAAGCACTTTTGAGTGAATCGGTAAAGACGTTTATTCAGGAAACCTATGGTGTTGCGGTTGTTCCTGCCTTTTAATTGACAAGGGTATGCCATTTCGTTAAACTGATTGCATATGTGTGCAATGCAAACGTTGTGAGATGAGGTGTGCATGAAAGTTTCCAGTAAAGGTCGCTATGGGTTGCGCTGTATGGTGGATTTAGCCTTGAATGCAAAAGGTGAGCATGTGGCGCTTCATCAGATTGCCGAACGTCAAGATATTTCTTTGCTCTATCTGGAGCAAGTCTTTTCAGCCCTCAGAAAGGCTGGGCTAGTAAAGAGCGTCAAGGGTGCTGGTGGTGGATACTCACTGGCGAGAAAGGCGACGGATATTATGGTAGGTGAAGTGCTTCGCGCAGTCGAAGGTGATTTGAGCGTTGTAAAAATTCAAAATACTGAAGATTATCATGCAGAGAACCCTTATGAGCGTTGCTTGTTCAACGAAGTTTGGTCACCTGTCGACAAAGCCATCAACCAGGTGATAGACCAATTGTCTCTAGAAGTGCTTGCAGAAACCACACAGCGAGAACTAGGCGGCAATGATTTAATGTGGTTTATTTAGTAAAAGCATGCGTAATACAAAAAAAGCGCTGTGTCTATTTTATTTAGACACAGCGCTTTTGTGATATAATAAAGAGTGCCTTTGGGTACTTTTTCTTTGTTCCCAAAGCTACATTTAATTCTTGAGTAGGTCTTTTACCACTTCGCTGGCGATGATAAGTCCTGCAACAGAAGGTACGAAGGCAAGACTACCCGGTATACTGCGACGGCTTGTGCAAGTGCGCTCAGAACCTTTTGGACAGACGCATTGGTTGTTGCAATCGGCTTCTGGAATGTCAAAGGGCTTAATGGGTTGTTCTTTAGAATAAACGACCTTAAGCTTTTTCACACCTCTTTTTTTTAGCTCTTGACGCATTACGCGGGCAAGTGGGCAAACACTGGTTTTGTGAATGTCTGCTATTTCAAACTTTGTAGGGTCCATCTTGTTGCCTGCCCCCATACTGCTCATGATGGGGATTCCCATGTTTTTAGCCCTTATTGCGAGGTCAATTTTAGCAGCTACAGTATCGATGGCATCGACAATGTAGTCGTAGTCGTCTCTTAACATGGTGTCGCCATTAGTGGGCAGATAAAAGGCCTGATGGGTTTCTACTATGGCCTTTGGATTGATTTCTAAAATTCTCTCCTTCATCACTTCAACTTTAGGTCGACCGATAGTCTTTCTCGTGGCGTGAATTTGCCGATTTAAGTTAGTCAGGCATATTAAATCGTCGTCGACCAATACAAAGTGTCCAACACCAGAGCGTACAAGGGCCTCAACAACAAAGGTGCCAACGCCTCCAATGCCAAAAATGGCCACGGTGCTATTTTTTAGTTTCTCAAGGCCCTCGGTGCCAAGTAGGAGTTCCGAGCGCGAAAAAGCATGCAACATAAGGATTCCTTTCTAAACAGTACGTCTTCTAAAGACGATTTGTATTTTATCACAACAAGCGCTATTCGACTAGAGAGTGAGGCATGTTTTATGAAAAAGAGACAATTGGGTACTGAGAGTGCCATATCTGTACTAGGGTTTGGATGTATGCGGTTACCACTTACATCTGAAAATCCCAGTGACATCGACAGGGTCAAGAGCTTTGAAATGTTCGATGCAGCAATAGAGGGCGGTGTTAACTACTTCGATACTGCATATCCATACCATGGAGGCGCCAGCGAAAAACTTGTGGGAGACTACTTCCAGCAGCGCTCGAGAGAGGGCATAAGCATTGCCACTAAACTACCTGTTTGGCTTGTGAATGCCCCAGAAGACCTAGAACGCCTATTTCAGGAGCAACTCGACCGCTTACAACAGCCCTATGTCGATTATTATTTGTTGCACGCCCTCAATGCTAAGTCGTGGCAACAAGCAAAAGACAATGGTGCTCTGGCGTTTCTAGATCAGTTAAAAGCACAAGGCCGCATCCGCTACGCAGGTTTTTCATACCACGATGCTTACGAGCACTTTGAAGAAATCGTCGATGCATACAAATGGGACTTCTGCCAGGTTCAGCTCAATTACCTAGATACAGAGCACCAAGCGGGTCTAAAAGGTATGCGCTATGCAAAAGCACGAGGCATCGACATCGTGATTATGGAACCACTTCGCGGTGGCAGTTTAGCGGGTAAAGCGCCAGAAGAGGTGGAATTACTCTGGGGCGAACAAAGTGCTGCGACATGGGCATTTAACTATCTCTACGATATGCCAGAAGTGAGTGTGCTCTTGAGTGGCATGTCGACTATGGATCAAGTTTTAGAGAATATTGCCATCGCAAAAAAATCCCAAGTGAATATGCTTTCTTCTGAAGAGCGGGCAGTGATCGCGCAAGTGGCTAATCTCTATCAGTCCAGAAAGCAAAATGACTGTACCGAGTGTGGTTATTGCATGCCTTGTCCTCTAGGTGTCAATATCCCACGTGCATTTAAGCTCTTCAATCTGGCATATCGCTTTAACCGAGTCGATGAGTATAGCACCTATTATCAAAACAGTCCCGCGGGCACTGCGGCAGATACCTGTATCGCCTGTGGCGTATGCGAGCCCAAATGCCCTCAAAATATCCCAATTATTGAAGATTTAAAGGCCGTACATCGCGTCCTTGCACAACAAGCAAAGAGGTAATCATGCAAAAGCAAGATAAGTCACAAAAGCACATTGTCTTAACAGGCGGCGGCACAGCAGGGCACATAACACCAAACTTTGCAGTAGCTCAAGAACTCCTTAGCAGAGGCCAATCGGTATCGTACATCGGTTTAAGCAAAGGTATGGAAGAGTCCCTTGTCAAAGAGCAGAATATATTATTTTACGGTATTTCTGGTGGCAAACTCCGCCGCAATTTTAAATGGCAAAACATAACGGATTTAGGGCGTATTGCCTTAGGATTCTTTCAAAGTATCTCATTGTTAGCCAGACTAAAGCCACAGTTGGTTTTTAGCAAGGGCGGTTTTGTAACTACGCCTGTTGTCTGGGCTGCTTGGTGTCTTTCAATTCCCGTGGTACTTCACGAATCCGACCTTACACCTGGCCTAGCCAATCGCCTTTCACTGCCATTTTCAAGAGTGGTGGCTTATGCATTTAGTGAAACCGAGCGCTATTTGCCACCTAAAAAGGCTGTCTATACAGGGCTTCCAATTCGAAAATCCCTTCTAAATGGCAATCGCGAAAAGGGCCTTGCAATGACAAAGCTCACAGGTGATAAGCCCATTGTCTTTGTTACTGGCGGCTCTCAAGGGGCACGCAGTATCAATCGATGTGTAAGAGATAACCTCGATGGGCTTTTAGAAAACTACGAAATTTGCCATTTAGTTGGAAAAGGTAATATCGATGACGGGCTGAAGCATACTAAAGGTTATTGCCAGATTGATTTTATCACAGAAGGCATGAACGATCTTTACGCCATGGCCGATTATGTGGTTTCTAGAGCAGGGGCAACCACAATTTTTGAAATGTTGGCATTAAAAAAGCCTCATATTCTCATACCACTGGGCTCTAAAGCTACAAGGGGCGATCAAATCCTCAATGCCAATAGCTTCGAGGCCTCAGGTTTTTCTATGGTCATTGAAGATCAGATGGATATGCCACTACTCGAGTCCCTTATGCAATTAGAGAAAAAAGCACCTGCTTACATCGCTGCGATGTCTCGTGAATCCAATGATGCGAGTAGCGCTGTTGGCGACCTAATTATGCAGACTGCAAAATAGGGAATCTTATAAAAAACGAGGCACCTCTTGAGCGTTGAGGTGCCTCTTCTTTATGCGCTTTGTTTGTCGCTTTTTAAATGGCCAGTTACAGTTTAAAGTAGCTTGAAGCTTCATTGAGCTTTGTAGCAAGTTCTGCAAGCTCTTCACTCTTGCGGTGCATTTCTAGGATGTTAGCAGACTGCTCTTCTGTAGAGGCAGAAGTTTCTTGTGTTGAAGCAGCATTTTCTTCAGCGATTGCAGAGAGATTTGTCATGACCTCCATAATGTGGTCTTTCTTCTCTAGCATAGCCCCGCCAGCGCGATCTATGGTTTCTATTTTTTCTACAATGGCATCGATTGTGCCCAAAATTTCTTGGAACTGTT
>CALFXQ010000419.1 GCA_937958285.1 uncultured Fusibacter sp.
CCTTTGTTTTTCGGAGGGCTTTAATCCCCATCCAAAAATGACCTTTGGCGGCCCACTTTCCGTGGGCGTAGGCAGCATGTACGAAGTAATGGAAGTAGAAATAGAAAAGCCGATTAACTACGATGATTTTGTCAAGCGTTTCAACGCCACTGCACCTAAGGGCCTCGCCATAGTAAAGTTCTACTTGGTCGGCAAGACACAGTCCCTAATGAGTGCTATGGCATTGGCCACTTATCAAGTCGTTCTAGAGAGAAAACCAGGTCAAGAGGCATTTGATCTCGACCAAGCCTTTCAAAACACCCCAGAGATTATTCTTCGAAAGAAGAATAAAAAGCATCGCTGGGTAGAAAAAGACCTAAAACCCTTTATCAAGGCAATGGAGGTTTTAGAAAAAAGTGAGGCCTGTGAGGTGTACCGACTGTCCATACTCAGCAGCCCAGATGGCTCGGCAAAACCCCAGCAAATCGTAGCCCTCTTGCTACAAGCAAGAGAAGATTTAGATGTGGATGCCGTCGAAGTCCTGAGAACGGGTCTCTTTTATGAAGAAGATGGTTATTACAAACCCTTAGCCGAGTTGTAGTTTGAAGGTTAAATCATAGTAAGAAGGAAAAATCATGAAGGCGTTCTTGTGGGATGGTTACTTTTATCGTTATGTGGGTCTGATTGACAAAGATACACTCGTCGCTGTAGAAGTTATTCCAAAGGATGAAAATCCATTGGTAGGCGACATTTACATGGGGCGAATTGCCAAAGCTATCCCCAGTCAAGAGGTGTACTTTGTGGATATCGGCGAAGAACAACTCGCTTATCTACAGGGGCGAGATATCGCAAAGCCCATTGGACCCTCAGATGCTTTAAATGTAGGTGACTGGGTACTTGTTCAGGTGAAACACGAGGCCCATGGCAATAAAGGCCCCAAAGTAACAGACAAGCTTTCCCTGCAAGGCAAATGGACAGTGCTCTTAACGGGTGAACACAAGGTCATGGCTTCGCAAAAAATTAGAGATACCCTTTGGCGCACCGAAACGCTCAAGGCGATCTCAGAGTCATCTTGGATGCTAAATATCAGTCAAACACACATGTTGAGAGACTGTGGTGAACATTTAGGGCTGATTCTAAGAACAGAAGCTCACCTGGTAGCCCTCGAGACCCTTTACGACGAAGTCTCAGACTTAATGGAGATGCTGTCGCAATGGGGATGGCAAAAGCTATCGCATAAGCGAGGGCTTGTGGCCGGGCGCTATTACCGACCCAAAGAGGCATGGCGCTTGCGGCTGGAGTCTTGGCTTCAACGGGGTGGTGTGCTCTATACCAATAGCAAATTAGAGGCTTCCCATTACCAGCTAAAGGGGGTGCACGTGGTATCTGGTGGGCAACCACTTATCGACCTTCACTGCACCTCGCATCTCGATCTGCTGATCAAACGCGCCCATCAGTTGCCTGGTGGTGCTACAATCGTGGTAGACGAGCTAGAAGCTCTTACTGCAATCGATGTGAACAGCGCCTCATTTAAAAACAATTATGGGAATCTTAGCAACACGCAGTTGGCCATCAACTTAACCGTTCTGCCACAGCTTTGTCGTCTAATGGATTTAAGAGCGCTCTCTGGCATGATTCTAGTTGACTTTGTGAATATGGAGCCTAGTGAAGAAAAGACCTTATTGCGTGCACTGCAGGTGGCCGTTAAAGCGAGTGGGCTTACAGATGTTGAAATTAAGGGGTTCACAAAATTAGGCATCTTAGAAATCACCAGAAAGCGCCAAGGTCAATCCTTGCTTAAGCTTTTAGGCGCCAATACGGTGATAGAAGGCGAGCGCCTTTTGTCTGGCGAATATCTGTGGGATCAGGTGTTGCTAGAAATCGATGCAGCGCGCTACACATGTGATGCAGTGGTAATACACATCTTTGAAGGCATCTTTGAATCCTTTATGGCACATCGCCTGCACATGCGCGCGTGGTTACAGACAAAAGGTGAACATTTGCCTGAAATATATATAAAAAAATGTGGGTTGAGTCGGCAGTTCATTCGCCTTGAGCGACTAAACACCGCCATACAGCCCTACGGCTTAGAGGCACTGCGCTGGATTTAAGGTTAGTGTTGACTTGTGAGTAGTGATGTGATATCATACTATTCTGTGAAGCCGCGCAAATCGGGTCGAAACAATCGCATTTTGGTCGATTGTACCTGGGATTTGGCGAGATTATTTTGAGGAGGTGCTCAAATGTACGCAATTATCGAAACTGGCGGTAAGCAGTATCGCGTTCAAGCAGGTGACGTTGTTTTCATCGAAAAGCTTGGCGTTGAAGCTGGTGAAACTGTAAAGTTCGACAAGGTTTTGGCTGTTTCTAACGAAACTGGTTTAACTGTCGGCGCGCCATACGTGGCAAACGCAACTGTCGCTGCTTCTGTTTTAAAAGAAGGCAAAGGCAAAAAAGTTCTTATGATGAGATACAAGTCTAAGAAAGACGCGCGTGTAAAGCGTGGTCATAGACAACCATACACACAAGTCAAAATCGAAAGCATTTCTCTCTAATTCATGACGAAGGTATATTTGTACCAAAGGGAGAATCACTATACGGGATTTGAATTAGATGGCCACGCCTACTACGATGAACTAGGTTCAGATATCGTTTGTGCGGCGGTGTCCATCCTCTCGCAGACGTGCGTCAATGCACTCTACGAGCTATTGAGTCTTGAAGTGACATTATACGAAGACGAGGAAGCGGGATTTCTCAAAGCAGAATTGCCCGAAAACTTGTCTCATGTTCAAAAAGAGCATGTGGATTTGCTCATAGGCCAGATGAAAATCGGCTTAGTGGGTATTGCCCATATGTATCCCGAACATGTTACTGTTGAAACGAGGGAGGTGTAACGGGATGATGAAATTCAATTTGCAGTTTTTCGCCTCTAAAAAAGGCGTAGGTTCATCTAGAAACGGACGTGACTCTGCTTCTAAACGCCTCGGCGTGAAGCGCTCCGATGGACAAGTTGTCACTGGCGGAAGTATTTTAGTACGTCAACGTGGAACTAAGGTTCATCCGGGCAACAATGTGGGCATCGGTGGCGATGACACGTTGTTCGCGAAGATTGACGGCGTTGTTAAGTTTGAGCGCTTGGGCAAAGATCGCAAGCAAGTGAGCGTTTACGCACAAAACTAAAACATGCATGTGTGATAAAAGTCCATCTGAAGGGCTTCTCGTGAGAAGTCAAAGATGGGCTTTTGTTTTCATATTATCAAATTTTTTGGTTGCCCCGAGGGCTGAGGGTATATATTGGTAAATACTTAGCGCTGGTGGCAGCCAAAACGTACCGGCAAGCGAATTAGCTTGCAAGAAGAGAGGTTAAGATGTTTGTAGATCGCGCGAAAATTTATGTAAAAGCAGGGAAGGGTGGCAATGGCATGGTCTCCTTCCGCCGCGAAAAATATGTGCCAGATGGTGGTCCAGATGGTGGCAACGGTGGCCGTGGTGGCAATGTGGTCATTCAAGTAGACAGCGGCATGCGCACACTTATGGATTTTAGATATAAGACGAAATACGAAGCTGAAAGTGGCGGAGATGGCGGCAAGAAAAAATGCACGGGCAAAGATGGCGATCATTTAGTGATTAAAGTTCCGCCGGGCACCGTTATTCGCGATTTAAAAAGCGGCATGGTGCTTGCCGATTTAATGGAATCTGAGGCCAAAACCGTCGTCGTTCGAGGCGGTAGGGGAGGCAAGGGCAATACGGAGTTTAAAAATCCAACAAGACAGGCACCGTCATTTGCCGAAGCGGGTTTTAAAGGCGAAGAGCGCGAAATTGAGTTAGAGCTCAAAATGATTGCGGATGTGGGCTTAGTAGGGTATCCAAATGTGGGCAAATCTACATTTTTAAGCGTTGTGACTAAAGCGAAGCCAAAAATTGCCAATTATCATTTTACGACGATTACGCCAAACTTGGGGGTTGTCGAAGTGATCAAAGGCAAGTCCTTTGTCATTGCCGATATTCCTGGCCTTATAGAAGGTGCTTCCGAGGGCGTTGGCTTGGGCCACGATTTCCTTCGCCACGTAGAGCGCACGCGTCTACTGATTCATGTGGTCGACGTGTCGGGCATTGAGGGGCGAGATCCAATTGCCGACTTCGAGCAAATTAACTTAGAGCTTCGACTTTACAACGAAAAGCTTGCAAAGCGTCCAATGATTGTAGTTGGAAACAAGATGGACATGGTTTACGACGATGCGCAATTAGATGCCTTTAAAGCGCATATTGCCCAGTACGACTTAAAACTGTTCTTGATTTCTGCAGCAACGCAAGAGGGTCTCGACGACGTGATGCGATATGTCACTGAGAAGCTAGACGAGATTCCAGTGGAGGATTTAGTCACATTGGTAGATATCGACGTCTTAGAGGCGATGGAAGCCAACAATCCATTCGAAATTAAGATTCATCAAGATGAAGATGTGTTCGTATTATCCGGTGAGGGCATTGAGCGCCTAATGTATTCTACAAACTTTGACGATTACGAGAGTTTGCGCCGTTTTGAAGGCTACCTCAGAAAGCGAGATGTGTTTAAACAGCTGCGCGAACTGGGTATAGAAGAGGGTCAAACGGTACGAATTCTAGATTTTGAGTTTGAATTCTACGACTGAGCATAGGCCATTGTGGCAGTGCTTTTCCAATAGGTAATTTTTTATAAGTTGAAAGAGGTATACTATGTTATCAGGTAAACAAAGAAGCTATTTAAAGGGATTGGCAAATCCTCTTAAGGCAGTAATTCAAATAGGCAAAGAAGGCATAACCCCTGCGCTCATCGACCAAGTGGCCGAGACCATTGCCAAGCGCGAGCTCGTTAAAATCAGCGTGTTAGAAAGCTGCGACATCGATATAAAAGAGGCGGCTAACACTGTGGCTGGCCGCACACAAAGCGAGTTTGTTCAATCTGTGGGCCGCAAGTTTGTCATCTACAAGAAGAACAAGAAAAACCCCGTCATTGTATTGCCGCGCGTACCTGGGCAATCGAAGTCTCAAGCGAAGCTCGAGGAGTAACGATGCGCACGGGGATCATGGGTGGCACTTTCGACCCCATTCATATCGGCCATTTGTATTTAGCCCACGAGGCTAAGGAAGTGCTCGGTTTGGATCGGATCATCTTTATTCCCTCTGGAGTCGGGCCCCACAAAGCAGCTTCGGAAACGCCGAAGCAGTTGAGACTAGAAATGGTCACCCGGGCCATCCAGGACTTTTCTTATTTTGAAGTGTCGAATATGGAATTAAATCGTTCTGGTTATAGTTATACAATCGATACACTAAAAACTTTAAAAAAGCAGTATCCAAAGGATACATTCTTTTTTATTACGGGCGCAGATGCATTTTTGACCATTGAGAGCTGGAAGCAGTTTGATGTGTTAGTTAAAGAGATGCATTTTGTGGCTGCTTATCGACCAAACGAAGATATGGATCACGACGCAACGATGGAGACGCTACAAGCACTAATTTCGCGTCTAGAAAACATCGGCGCTAAGGCGATCAGTGCATTGCCTATACTGGGTCTCGATATATCTTCTTCGGATTTGAGAAAGCGAATTTCAGCGGGGCGTCACATCAATTGCCTTGTGAGTCCATCGACTTTAGCGTTGATCGAGGAGCATAAATTATATGGGTGGAAGCAGCGATAATTCACTAGTTTCAACAGATTGGGTGAGCCCTGCGCTCATTGCCTCAATTGAAGCGCACTTGCAAGCGCACCTTAAGCCCAGTCGTTTAGAGCACACCCGTAGGGTGACTGAAATGGCCATTGTTCTGGCGAATCGCTTTGGCGTGCCATACAAGCTTGCGAAAGTAGCCTCGCTACTGCACGACAGTGCAAAGTATTACGATAAGCAACTGGTTAGGGAGACCCTTGTGAAACAAGGGATTAAAGACAAGTTGCTCTACGAGATTACGTTTTTAGCCCATGGCGAGTTAGGTGCCGTGCTGGCGCGTGATGTTTTTGGCATTGTGCACGAAGACGTTTTAAACGCTATTCGCTTCCATACCTATGGGCGAAAGGGCATGAGCACACTCGAGAAAATCGTGTTTATCGCCGACTATATCGAAGAGGGCAGAGATTTTGAGGGTGTAGAAATCGCAAGGGCCAAGGCCCTTGTCGACTTAGACGACACCTTGCTCTTTTCAGTAAGCCACTCTATGCAGTATTTAATGAAAACTGGGGCTGTGATTCATCCCAATTCTCTAGATGTCTATAACGAATGCATTGCGGCGAAACGCGCGCAAATAAAATAGGAGGGTGGAGGCAAAAGCCTAAAGCGTAAAGCCTAAAGTCTAAAGCCAATCTCTACGCTTATGCCTATGCCAAATCCAAAGGAGAAACATCCATGCAAAAGGAACAATTGAGTCTTTATATCGGCGAGGTTCTCGACGAAAAAAAGGCTGAAGACATTGTGATTATAGATTTAAGAGGCCGTTCGAATCTCACCGACTACATTGTCATCGCCACTGGCCGCAATGAGCGCCACGCCGCTTCCCTTGGCGAATACGTAGAAAAGGCCCTTCAAGAGAAACACGTGGCCATTCATCACAAAGAGGGTCATCGCACTGGTGACTGGGTTGTACTCGACTACTACGATGTCATCGTGCATATTTTTAACGAAGACAAGCGCCACTATTACAATCTTGAGCGCTTGTGGAGCGACGCACCACGGGTTATACCTGCATAAACGAATTTTTGGAGACGGAGAAAAGATGTCATTTAGACATGTCGCTTTTCTCCGTCTGTTTTTTTTGTTTCTAAATACACACTTTACAAAATGAACTTCTGCACGTATAATTTATTCGTATACGAAACATCCGAACGCTAAACATCCGAACACTAAACATTTGTATGCGAATTACATATTATATCGAGAAGGAGGAGACATGAAAGAACAGGAACCCAAGCGCGACATCTTGCGTGCTTTTAAAAAAGTACAAGAGGGCATGCGGCACCACTTTGAAGCGAAGTTTAAGGATTTAGGGCTAACGGGACCTCAGGCGATGCTCCTAGGTATTTTGGCGCACAAGGGGCCTTTAAAGGTTTCCGATATCAGTGCGCAAATGCACCTGAGCAATAGCACGGTAAGCAGCATTATCGATCGACTGGAACTACAGGGCTATATAGAGCGACTCAGAAATCAAGAAGATAAGCGGGTGGTCCAAGTAGACCTAACTGAAGATTTTCGCGCCCAGGCAAAGGACCGCTTTTGCGGTGTCGACGCCGAGATATCTGGGTTACTCGCAAAGGCCACAGACGAGCAAAAGCAAAAAATTTACGAAGGATTTACACTTTTATCAGACCTTATAGAAACAAACAAGCGAGGTGGAACCCATTGATTAAACTTATCAAGTACTTAAAGCCCTTTATACTACTGCTCTTGCTGGCTGTAGCTCTGCTCTACGCCCAAGCCCAGACAGATTTGGCGTTGCCAGACTATATGTCGGATATTGTGAACACGGGCATCCAACGTGGTGGTATCGACACTGTGTATCCTGCTGTTATCGATGAGGTCCAGTTATCGCATGTTAAGCTCTTTATGAGCCAGTCGGATTACGATGCCCTTATGGCGCAGTATGTGCCTTACGACGCTCTGATTAAAGAGACCTATTTAGATCTAATCGAGACTTACCCCAAACTAGAGGGCACTTCGTGGTATGCGCTAGGCGCAACGGTCAATAAAGAATTGAGCGTCAAAGCAGAGGCGGATCCGCTCACCCTCACAACGGCCAAGGCACTGCTCAGTGTTCAGGGCATCTATCAAATGATGGAAGATGCCAAAGGTGGACCGATTAAGCTTGGTGAGCAGGAATTACCTGCAGGCACAGATGTGTTCGAAATGCTTAAAATCATGCCAGAGGCCGCGCGTCAAGAACAAAGTAAAGCGGCAGATGAACGCTTCGAAGCCATGGGTGACAAACTGGTCGTGCAGGCGGGGGCAACAGCTGTAAAAGCTTATTACGGCAGACTTGAGGCCGATACCGATGCCATGCAAACCCGTTACATCTTGCGCTTAGGCGCAATAATGATGGGCATTACCCTTTTAGGGGCTATCGCTTCCATCGCAGTGGGTTTTATAGGTGCGCGAGTGGCTGCGGGCCTTGGTCGCAATCTTAGAACAATGCTCTTCGAAAAAGTCTCTTCATTTTCTTTTTTGGAGTTCGACAAATTCTCAACCGCTTCACTAATTACCCGTAGCACCAACGACGTGAGCCAAATTCAAAACCTTATGGTTATGATGATTCGATTTTTAGTCTACGCGCCGATTATTGGCTTTGGCGGTGTGGTTAAAGCCCTCGACAAGTCCTCGTCTATGTCTTGGATAATCGCCCTCGCTGTCATCGTCCTTCTTGGCATTATCGCGGTGGTGTTCTCTATCGCACTCCCTAGATTTAAACTGATTCAAAAGCTTATCGACAAACTCAACATGGTCACAAGGGAGAACCTCACGGGCATGATGGTCATTCGCGCCTTTAACACCCAGGCCTTCGAAGAAGACCGCTTCGAGAAGGCAAATCGCGAGCTCACAGACAACAACTTGTTTGTAAACCGCGTGATGGTGTTCTTAATGCCGATGATGATGCTCATCATGAACGGCACAACCCTATTAATTGTATGGGTTGGGGCAAAGCAAATCGAGGCCTCTGCCATGCAAGTGGGCGATATGATGGCCTTTATGCAATATGCAATGCAAATCATTATGGCATTCTTAATGCTTTCGATGATGTTTATTATGATTCCCCGGGCCTCTGTGGCCGCCGGTCGTATCGATGAAGTTCTAAAGGTAGCACCTACCATTACAGACCGAGATAACCCAATCCAACTTTCAGAGGTCAAAGGGCGCATCGCCTTTGAAGATGTATGCTTTATCTATCCTGGTGCAGAAGAAGAAGTGGTAAAGAACATTTCCTTTACAGCAGAGCCAGGTCAAACCACGGCCATTATAGGCGCTACGGGCTCTGGAAAAACAACCCTCGTCAACTTAATCCCGCGCTTTTACGATGCGGTGTGTGGCCGTGTCACCCTCGATGGTGTAGATATTAAAGACCTTGGTCAGTCGGCCCTTCGCGCTTCTATTGGTTATGTGCCTCAGCGCAATGTGCTCTTTAGCGGCACAATAGAGAGCAATTTGGGCTTCGGTCAAGAAAGCCCAGAACATGAACGTTTAATGGAGGCTGCTGAAATAGCGCAGGCCTTAGAAATTCTCGAGGAAAAGGAAGACGGTCTCTCGGGTGCAGTCTCTCAAGGCGGTGCCAACTTTTCTGGTGGACAAAAGCAGCGGCTGGCGATTGCGAGAGCCCTGGCCAAACAACCGCAAATCTTGATTTTTGACGACAGCTTTAGTGCACTGGACTTTAAGACCGATTCGAACTTGAGAAAAGCGCTCAAGGCGAAAACGGGCCACAGCACAGTGATTATGGTGGGTCAGCGCATCGCTTCAATCCAACATGCAGATCAAATTCTCGTAATGGAAGGTGGGCGCATTGTGGGTCGAGGTACCCATAAAGAGTTGATGGTTTCTTGTGAGGTCTATCAAGAGATTGCGATGTCACAGCTTTCGAAGGAGGAACTGGCATGAGTGAGAGAGAAAGAGAGCAAACTGGCGCAGGCGCAGGCGCAGGTACAGGCGCAGGTACAGGCACAAGTGCACCGCGCCAGCAAAATAGAGGCATGGGCGGTGGGCCGCCGGGTATGATGATGACCGGGCCCAAAGCCAAGAACTTTAAGGGAACTTTGAAGCGCCTAGCGGGTCATTTAACGCCATATAAATGGGCTTTTCTAATGGTGTTTGTCTTTGCCTCGGCGAGTGCGGGATTTGGCATCTTTGGTCCTAAAATGTTGGGTAAAGCTACAACAAAAGTCTTTGAAGGGGTACTTGGAAAGATTTCTGGCGAAGGCTCGGGAATAGACTTTGGCTATATTGGCGGCATCATGATTACTTTGGTGGCCCTATACGGGTTAAGTACCCTCTTTATGTATATTCAGGGCCTCGTCATGAGCAGCGTTTCGATGAAGGTAAGTTACACCATGCGCGCGGATATTTCTAAAAAAATCAACCGCATGCCCCTAAAATACTTCGATGGCACCAACCACGGCGAGGTGCTTTCGCGGGTCACAAACGACGTAGATACAGTGGCTCAAACGCTTAATCAGAGCTTGTCGCAATTGATCAGTAGCTTCACCACCGTGGTGGGCGTTTTAATCATGATGTTCTCTATTTCTTGGATGATGACCCTCGTAGCGCTGCTTATGATTCCTCTTTCGATGTTGTCAGTAGTGGGCATTCTCAAGCAATCTCAAAAGCACTTTAAGGAGCAACAGGCACACCTTGGCCACGTAAATGGACATATCGAGGAAGCCTATGCAGGTCACGTTATCGTCAAGGCCTTCAACGCAGAGAAAAAAAGCGCAGCTGGTTTTCAAAAGCACAACGAAGCCCTCTATAAAACCGCATGGAAGGCCCAGTTTTTGTCGGGTCTCATGATGCCCATCATGAACATCGTCGGCAATTTTGGCTACGTGGCAGTGTGCGTTTTAGGAGGTGCGCTAGCGGCTAAGCAGACCATAGAAGTAGGCGATATTCAGGCCTTTGTACAATATGTGCGCAGCTTTAACCAGCCTCTCGCCCAGCTTGCCACCATCTCCAATGTGCTGCAACAAACGGCGGCGGCAGCAGAGCGCGTATTCGAATTTTTAGACGAAGCCGATGAAGTGCCTGAGGCTGAAAAACCTGAGTTTTTGAAAGAAGTAAAAGGTTATGTGAGCTTTGACCAAGTACACTTTGGCTACGACCCAGAAAAACCCATTATCAACAACTTCACAGCAGAGATTAAGCCCGGTCAGAAAGTGGCAATTGTTGGACCAACAGGTGCTGGTAAAACCACGCTGGTCAAGCTGCTTATGCGCTTCTACGATGTACAATCGGGGGAAATTCGCATCGATTGTGTAGATATTCGACAAATGACACGCGCGCATTTAAGAGATCACTTTGGCATGGTACTTCAAGATACTTGGCTCTACAACGGCACCATCATGGAAAATATTCGCTATGGCAATTTAAATGCCACC
>CALFXQ010000420.1 GCA_937958285.1 uncultured Fusibacter sp.
GTAAGGCCATCAAAATTATATACGGGGTCGAAGGCTATTTAATTGACGATCGTATGGAGGTGATTTCAAAGCCTCTAGACTATGCACTCAATCAGACCTTTGTGGTATTCGATATCGAAACCACGGGTTTTTCCGCGCGTTACGATGGCATAACCGAAATAGGCGCAGTAAAAGTTCGGGCTGGAGAAATAATCGAACGCTACAGTAGTTTTGTCAATCCAGAAAAGTCGATTCCAGAAGAAGTTGTAAAAATTACAGGCATTACAGATGAAATGGTTGCAGATGCAAGAACGATCGATCAGGTATTGCCTGAGTTCTTGGCTTTTGTAGAAGACTATCCGCTTGTAGCACACAATGCGAAGTTTGACATGTCTTTTATACGTGAAAAGGCAAAGCAAATCCACATCGACTATGATCCTATGGTCATAGATACTCTAAAGCTTAGCCGCATGCTTTTAAAGGACTTAAATCGCCATAAACTCAATTTTGTTGCTAAAAAGCTTGGCATTAAACTCGAGCAGCATCACAGAGCGGTTAACGATGCCGAAGCCACAGCGCAGATTTTTAATAAGTTTGTGGAGATGCTAGCGGCGCAACAAGTTACCAATGCGAGTGAAATTAATGCCTTTGGCGAGAAGGCCCTTGATTTTAAACACTTTGAATCCTACCATATCATTATTTTGGTTAAAGACTATATCGGCTTGAAGCACTTGTATCAGATGATCAGTCACTCACATTTAAAGACATTCTACCGTAAACCTTTAATACCAAAGAGTCTTCTTATGGAAAAGCGGGAGGGGCTTTTGCTTGGCAGCGCATGCGAAGCAGGAGAGCTATACCAGGGTTTGTTGGCAGGACTCGATGAAGCAGAACTAGCAGAAATTGCGAGCTTCTACGATTACTTGGAGATTCAGCCAGTGGGCAATAATCAATTTTTGATTGATAAAGGCCTCGTTAAAGACCGTGATGAACTTAGAAACCTCAATCGAAAGATTGTGACTTTAGGACAACAGCTAGATAAACCTGTTGTGGCTACATCTGATTCACATTTCTTAGATCCCAAAGATGAAGTTTATCGACGTATACTTATGGCAGGTCAAGGTTTCTCTGATGCCAATGAACAACCACCGCTCTATTTTAAAACAACTGAAGAAATGCTCAGTGAGTTCAGCTATTTGGGCAAAGAGACAGCCGAGGCTGTAGTCATCGATGCGCCACATCGCATTAACGATCAAATTGAGTCAATTCTCCCAGTGCCCGATGGCACATATCCCCCTGAAATACCCGGATCAGACGAAGAGCTAAGAGAGATGTGCTTTGCCAAAGCCAAGCGCATTTATGGCGATCCACTACCTGAGATTGTAGAAAAACGTCTATCGAGAGAACTAGACTCAATCATAGGCAATGGTTACGCCGTGATGTACATCATCGCCCAAAAGCTCGTAACTAAATCTATGAGCGACGGTTATCTTGTTGGTAGTCGAGGCTCGGTCGGTTCTTCTTTTGCCGCCACAATGTCCGATATTACAGAAGTAAATCCGCTGCCCCCGCATTACTACTGCAGAACGTGCTTACATTCGGAGTTTGTGACAGATGGCAGTATTGCAAGTGGCGCTGACTTGCCAGACAAAGCGTGTCCTTCTTGCGGCGCCGAACTAAAAAAAGACGGCCACGATATACCCTTCGAAACTTTCTTAGGATTCGAAGGCGATAAAGAACCCGATATCGATCTAAACTTTGCTGGGGTTTATCAAGCTACGTCTCATGCTTATACAGAAGAGCTCTTTGGCGAGGGCTACGTTTATAAAGCCGGTACAATAGGAACTGTTGCTGAAAAAACTGCATTTGGCTTTGTTAAGAAGTACTTTGAAGAAACAGGTCAGAAGATTAATAACTACGAAGTAGTGCGGCTGGCAGAAGGTTGCACAGGCGTAAAGCGAACCTCTGGTCAACATCCAGGGGGCATTATGGTTGTGCCACACTACAAAGATGTACACGACTTTACGCCGATACAGTATCCTGCCAACGATTCAACGAGTGGTGTTATTACAACGCATTTTGACTATCACTCCATTAGTGGGCGTATCTTAAAACTAGATATACTCGGTCACGACGTTCCAACCATCATTCGCATGCTAGAAGACTTTACTGGTGTCGATGCTATGGAAATCCCGCTAGACGACAAGGCAACACTTAAGATTTTTACATCTGTAGACTCGCTCAAGATTGTCGATAACAGTTATCCTTTAAAGGTAGGCTCCTTGGGCATTCCAGAATTTGGAACGCGTTTTGTGAGGCAAATGCTCGACGATACACGGCCCACAAGTTTTGCAGAATTGGTACAGATTTCAGGACTTTCCCATGGTACAGATGTTTGGATTAATAACGCAGCAGATTTGGTAAACGACGGCATCGTAACGTTAAAAGAAGTAATCGGCACTCGCGATGACATCATGGTCTATCTTATGTATGCGGGGTTGCCACCGAAAGATGCCTTCTTTATTATGGAGGGTGTAAGAAAAGGTAAAGGCCTAAAACCAGAGCAAGAAGAGCAAATGTTATCTTACAACGTGCCAAAGTGGTATATTGAGTCCTGTAAGAAAATCAAGTACATGTTCCCAAAAGCACATGCGGTGGCCTATGTTATGATGTCTGTGCGCATAGCCTACTTTAAAGTGCACCATCCGCTGGCTTTTTATGCCACATTCTTTACCATCAAAGTCGACGACTTCGACGGCCATTTAATTGCCCAAGGCAAACAAGCGGTAAAAGATCAGATGAAGGTACTAGAAGGCATTCCTAAGCTTTCAACAAAAGAGCAAAACCAATATACCATATTGGAAGTCGTCAATGAAATGTATGCCAGGGGCTTCGGTTTTCTGCCGGTTTCTCTCTACCATTCAGATTCCGATCAGTTTACGATAGAAGGGGAAGCGCTCCTCTTGCCTTTTAGAGCGCTTCAGGGTGTGGGAGAGAACGCTGCTAAGGCCATTGTGGAAGCCCGTAAAGATGGCGAGTTCATTTCAATTTCCGACCTCAGAACCCGATCTAAAGCCAATCGATCTGTGGTAGAAACACTGGTACAGCACGGCTGTTTACGTGGCATGCCTGAGGATAATCAGTTAAGTCTTGAGATGTTTTTTATGACTTAAACATACCGCCTCGCTTCTATTTGCATTTATACGAAAGCTGTGATATACTTTGAATAAGTAAAGGTAAGATGGCGAAAGAGTGGGCGGAGGCCCACTCTTTGTTGTTATCGACCTTCAGACAACTGAATAAGGAGGAAGTATGAAGACTAAAAAGGTCAGAGTGGTGGACTTAGTAGCCGATCTGGTCACCGCTTACAACGCCAACGAAGAAATCAAATATGAGTTGGTAGATGTAGAGTTTGTCAAAGAAGGCAAGCACCGTTTTTTACGGGTCTATACAGATAAAGAGGGCGGTATGACCCTAGAGGATTGCCAGAAAATTAGCCATTACTTAAATGAAAAACTAGATAGCTTAGATCCAATCGAAGAAGAATATATTCTTGAAGTGTCATCGCCTGGAATAGAAAGACCTCTAAAAAAAGATGAGGACTTTGTGCGGTTTGCTGAAAAACTAGCCCAAATTAAACTTTATTTTCCAATGGGTGGAGCCAAGGTAATCGAGGGCATTCTTAAAGGGTTTTCAAATGGTGAAGTGTTGATCGAGGATGAGCGCACAATGACTGTGATTGCAATTCCTAAGGATAAAATTGCTGGCGCTAAACTGCTGTTTAGATTTTAGTTGGGAGGTAACATTGTGAATCGCGAAATGATTGAGGCCCTCGAGCGCATCGAAAAAGAAAAGGGAATCTCTAAAGATATCCTTATAGAGACATTAGAGGCCGCATTGATTACAGCGTATAAGAAGAATTTTCCTGAATCTGCCAATGCTCGTGTCACGATAGACCGTGAAACTGGCGACATTCGCGTTTTTTCTAGAACGCGTGTTGTTGAAGATTTCGAAGAGGATTACGACGAAATTCTGCTTAAAGATGCTAAAGACATTGATCCAAACTATCAAATTGGAGATATTATTGAAACGGAAGTAACACCTAGAGATTTTGGACGCATTGCGGCGCAAACGGCAAAGCAAGTCGTTGTTCAAAGGATTAGGGAAGCTGAACGCAATATTATCTACGATGAGTTTTCTAGTCGAGAGACAGAAATTGTAACAGGCTTAGTACAGCGCGTAAACAAAGGTATCGTACATTTAAACCTCGGAAAAACAGAAGCGGTTTTAATCCCTTCTGAGCAGATTCCAGGTGAAGATTACGAGCCAAATGGACGTGTTAAAGCCTATATTGTCGAAGTTAAAAAGACGACAAAAGGTCCACAAGTCGTTGTATCTAGAACACATCCGGGTTTAGTGAAGCGCTTATTTGAGCTCGAAGTACCAGAAATTCACGATGGTATCGTCGAGATTAAAAGCATTTCGCGAGAAGCGGGTTCTAGAACAAAAATTGCGGTTCACGCAGTGGATCCAAATGTCGATGCAGTTGGCGCATGTGTAGGTCAACGTGGTGCTCGAGTACAAAATGTAGTCGACGAGTTGCGCGGTGAAAAAATTGACATTATTCACTGGTCTGAGGATCCTAAAATATTTATTTCCAATGCTTTGAGTCCCTCTGATGTCATAGATGTTTACGAGAATGGTCAAGATAGAAGTGCACTTGTTGTGGTTCCCGATCATCAATTGTCCCTTGCCATTGGCAAAGAAGGTCAAAATGCGCGCTTAGCGGCCAAATTGACCGGTTGGAAAATAGATATAAAAAGTCAAGCCCAATATTTAAGTTTAAATCGTGCATCCGCTGAGGAAAGCGAGGCTTAATCATGAAGGTGAAAAAAATTCCACTCCGAAAGTGTTTGGGGTGCAATGAACAGTTTCCAAAAAAGAGCTTAGTTCGCATCGTGCGCAATAACGAAGGTGAAGTTTCACTAGACCTTCATGGAAAAGCTCACGGTAGAGGTGCATACATCTGCAACAAAAAAGCATGCTTAAACACTGCGCTTAAACGCAAGGCGATACAGCGTGCACTAGAAGTTGAATTATCTGAAGATGTAATGAAAGCTTTACTAGAGGCAATTTCAGATGAATCCTAAGTTAATAACGCTTTTAGGGTTTGCTCAAAAGTCGGGCAATTTGGTTTCTGGCATTGAACAAGTATTAAAGTCAATTGATTCTGGCAAAGTCAGAATCTGCTTTCTAGGCAATGATGTCGCCGAAGGCACGAAAAAGAAAGTTCTTTCTAAGTGTCAACATCATCGCGTTGTAATTTACGAGTGTCTCACTACTGACGAATTATCGCAGGCTATAGGGAAAGACAATCGTACTGTCATCGGTATCACCGATGCTGGATTTGCAAACTCGATTGGTGCATTGTTGAAAGAAATGGGCATCTAATTTAGTTTCAGGAGGTGCAACAAAATGTCCAAAGTACGTATTTATCAACTGGCAAAACAGTTGAATATCAGCAGCCATGATCTCATCGATCAGTTACACAAGATGGGGCATCCCTCTACGGTGGCGATGTCGGGTCTCGATGATGATTGGATGATAAAGATTACAAAACATTATAATCTCATCGCAGCAGGGAGAAAGGCTTCAGATTCCAAGCCTCAGCAGTCCCCAAAACCCGCTACGCATGTAAAACAAGAAGCACCAAAGCAAGAGGTAACAGCCACACCTAAACAGACTGCAGAGGTGGCGCAAAAGCCAGAGCCTCAACATAAACCCGCCGAGAGACCAGCTCAACAAAGTTCACAAGCTGCAAATGCTGGCAATCAAGGAGGACGTATGGGCGCTTATCACGCAGGTGGCGATCAGCCGCATCAAGTGCATATGGAGCACGGTACAACAGCAAAGCCTGCTGCTAAACCTGTAGAAACTCCCGCTGCAAAACCACAAGCTCAAGCACCAAAACCTCAAGCGCCTATTCAAGAAAAGGCTGTAGAAAAAACTGTCGAAGCGAGCCCTGTAAAATCAGATGTTGCGGCATCTACAGCAGCAGCATCTGCACCAGCTGCCAATGCATCTGCTACACCTGTTACAGCATCAACAGCTCCTGCTACAGCGCCTAAGCAGCACGACCGTCCACAAGGCAATCGCCCACAGGGCGACCGTCCACAAGGCGACCGTCCATACAACAATCGTCCACAAGGCGACCGCCCACAAGGCAATCGCCCACAAGGCGACCGTCCACAAGGCGACCGCCCACAAGGCAATCGCCCACAAGGCGATCGTCCACAAGGCGATCGTCCATACAACAACCGTCCACAAGGTGATCGCCCACAGGGTGACCGTCCACAAGGCGATCGTCCGTACAACAACCGCCCACAAGGTGACCGCCCACAAGGCGATCGTCCGTACAACAACCGCCCAGCAGGCGACCGCCCACAAGGCGATCGTCCGTACAATAACCGCCCAGCAGGCGACCGTCCACAGGGCGACCGTCCGTACAATAACCGCCCAGCAGGCGACCGTCCACAGGGCGACCGCCCGTACAATAACCGCCCAGCAGGCGACCGTCCACAGGGCAATCGCCCGCCTGGCGACCGTCCACAAGGCGATCGACCATATACAAATCGCCCACCTGGCGACCGTCCTCAGGGAAGTCGCCCATATGGTGACCGTCCACAGGGCAATCGTCCTCCTGGCGATCGTCCACAAGGTGGCTTTAACAGAGATAACAACCGTCCAAGACCAGATTCTAGAGGACCAAAGCTCAATGCAATAGAGCCTATTGAATTGCCAACTGAACGCATAGATCGTCAAGAGCGTTTAGAAAAGCAAAAGCAGAGCAAAGCGCAAGAGGCAACAAAGCACTTTGTCGATGGTCAACCAAAGAAGTCAAAACTTATCGAAAAAAGCTCGAAGCCACTCAACATGCAAAAGGCTGTCAAAAAGACAAAACCTGGCAAGCGACGCGATAGAGACAGAGATCGAGACCGCGATCAAATACGTGAAGAAGCAGTGTCAGCTGTGGCAGTTGAAACAACAGTATTATTGCCAGAGCGCATGACTGTTGGCGACTTCACAACAATGATTGGCAAAACAAACAACGAGGTCATTTTAAAATTGATGAATCTCGGCGTTATGGCTGCGATAAATCACTATGTCACCTACGAGACAATGGAGTTAATCGCTGCAGATTTAGGCGTTACAGTAGAGCCTGAACCAATTGTAATCGACGAAGACGTGGTTGAGTACGACTTTGATGACACCACAGATAGTCAAGCAAAACGCGCGCCTGTAGTTACTGTTATGGGTCACGTTGACCACGGTAAAACATCGCTTCTAGATGCCATTAGATCAACGGCTGTAACTGACCGCGAAGCTGGCGGTATCACACAGCACATCGGTGCCTCAGAAGTGTTTATCAATGGTGAAAAAATTGTATTCCTAGATACCCCAGGCCACGAAGCATTTACATCACTTCGTGCACGTGGTGCCCAAGTTACAGACATCGCCATACTCGTGGTAGCTGCAGATGACGGTGTTAAACCGCAGACAATTGAAGCAATCGACCATGCTAGAGCGGCAAATGTACCAATTATCGTCGCTATCAACAAAATGGATAAACCTACTGCAAATCCTGAACGCGTTAAGCAAGAGCTCAGCGAGCTCGGTTTATTGGTTGAAGATTGGGGCGGTGAAGTTGTATCAGTGCCGGTTTCAGCAATTAAAGGCGAAAATATCGATACGCTCTTAGAAATGGTACTTCTAGTTTCAGAGATGCTCGACTTAAAAGCCAATGCAGACCGTAATGCAGTTGGTACTGTTATTGAGGCAAACCTAGATCCACAACGCGGACCAGTTGCTACTGTTCTTATTCAAAATGGATCACTCGAAGTGGGCAATCCCTTTGTCTGTGGAACAACAGCAGGTCGTGTGCGTGCAATGTTTAACGATAAAGGCAAGAAAATTAAAAAAGCTGGTCCTTCTACAGCAATCGAAATCACAGGTATGAGTGAAGTTGCAAGAGCTGGCGATAAGTTCTTCGCTATCGATTCCGATAAAGAAGCGCGTCAAATTGCAGAAAATCGTGCGCAACAAGTGAAAATCGATCAACAACGCCGCCAAGAGCAGCACGTTACATTAGAAGATATCTTTAATCAAATCCAAGAGGGCAAGGTTAAAGAGCTCAACCTTATTATCAAGGCCGACGTTCACGGTTCACTCGAAGCCATCAAGCAATCGCTGCTTAAACTCAATACAAGTGAAGTCAAGGTCAATATTCAACATGCGAACATTGGCGCGGTAACCGAATCCGATATCATGCTCGCAACGGCTTCAAACACCATCGTTATCGGATTTAACGTAAGACCAGGTGCTGCAGTATTGGCAATGGCTAAATCTGAAGGCGTAGAAATTAAGACATACCGCATTATCTACGAGTTAATCAACGACGTTGAAGCAGCCATGACGGGAATGCTTGATCCTGAGTTCGAAGAAAAAGAATTGGGTGAAGTTCAAGTCAGAGCAATCTTCAAAGTGCCAAGTGTTGGAACCATTGCAGGTGCATATGTTACATCGGGTAAGGTGACACGCCATGCAAAAGTCAGATTACTTCGCGACGGCGTCATCATGCACGATGGCAAGTTATCCTCTTTGAAGCGTTTCAAAGACGATGTTAAAGAAGTTGCTACAGGTTACGAGTGTGGCATGAGCATCGAAGGCTACAACGATATTCGCGAAGGCGATATCATTGAGGCGTACATCATCGAAGAGAAGCCAAGAAAGAGCATAAAACCTAAAAACTAATTGATGGAGGTGTAAGATGCGTTATGATCGCACCTTGAGAATCTCCGAGGAGATCAAAAAATTGGTGAGTCAATTGATTCAATTTGAAATCAAAGACCCACGCATATCAGAGCTTACAAGTATTACTCGTGTTGAAACAACCAATGACTTGCGATTTGTGAACATCTATATTAGTGTTCTCGGTCAAAGCGAACAAGCCACTGAAACAGTAGCAGCGCTAAATCGCGCAAAGGGATTTGTGCGAAAGGCCATTGGCAAAGACATTCAACTCAGGTATACGCCAGAACCAATATTTAAGCTCGACCAATCGATTGAACACAGCGTGAGAATGTCGCGATTAATCGAAGAAGTGAAAAAAACCCATGGACCAGAAAACACAGAGGATGACAACGGCCATGAACATGATGAATAACGAACATTTACTCACTGAGTTGCCTTCTAAGGAGGCACTCAGTGGCATAATGTACGCCTTGATTTTGCCACATACAATGCCCGACGGTGATACCATCGGGTCTTCTGTGGCCCTTTTTTTAGGTTTACAGATGCAAAACATCAAGTCGTGGATCGTACTTGACGATGTAGTGCCTCGAGAACTAAGATTTTTAAGTGCGCACATGATCACAACTGACCAGTATCTATCAGAACTAAAATCTTTAGAAGTGCCTATTGACGAAAAAAATGCGATTGCAATCACAGTGGATTTAAGTGACCTAGAAAGACTGCAAAGTCGAAAAGTCCTCATTGGAGAACTACCGCTTTGGAATATCGACCACCATGTAACAAACTTAAAGTTCGGCCAAGTTCAGGCGATCGACTCGAATGCATCGTCTACAGGTGAATTGATGTATCGCATCTTGAGAAATTGGGGTGTTCACCTGACTTGTGAGATGGCAGAAGCGCTATATGTAGCCATCACAACAGATACCGGCAGCTTTAAATATGCCAATACTACCCCTGCAACCCATCGTGTTGTTGCAGACCTTCTCGAAGTGGGTATCGACCGCGATAAAATTGCCCTGCACCTCTACCACAGTGAACCCTCCAGTAAACTTAAGCTACACGGACTCAGCCTAGGCGAGTTGAAAATTTATCGTGGGGGTCATGTTGCCCTGGCCTACATTTCTTTGAAGATGCTTCTTGAAACCGGTGCACATAGCACAGAGGCAGATGGTCTTGTGGAGCGCATTAGAGATATAGAAGGCATAGATACCGTATTGTTGTTAAAAGAGATTTCACCAGATCAGGTTAAAGTGAGCATGCGCTCTATTGGCGATATCAACGTAGCACGCGTGGCATTAAGTCATGGTGGTGGGGGGCATAAAAACGCCGCAGGTTTTACACTCAACAAGGGACTAGAAGCCTCTATTCACTATATGGATGAACTGGCTGAATCTCTATGCCAAATTGAGCGCGATGTAAAAGAAAGTACTGAAGGACAGCGTAGATGAACAAGGGATTTTTAGTCATTGATAAACCCAAAGGCATGACATCGGCAGATGTAGTGTATCACGTTAAAAAGAAATTGCCCAAAGGCACGAAAATTGGCCACGCGGGCACCCTCGATCCCAATGTCACAGGGGTTTTGCCCTTGGCAATCGGTCATGCAACAAAAGCATTTGCCTTTTTAGAGGACACGAGAAAAGTGTATAGCGTCGTCTTTAAACTTGGCGTTGCCACAGATACAGAAGATATTTGGGGCAATGTTATAGAAACTGTTGAGCCGCCAAGGGTTTCTTTTGAGCAGGTTGAGAATGTACTAAAGCAATTTGAGGGCGAGTACTTGCAAACACCGCCAATGTATTCTGCAAAGAAGCAAGGTGGTGTTAAGTTGTATGCCATGGCACGAAAGGGCATCACCGTCGAAAGACGCCCCGAAAGGCGCGAGATTTTTGCCTTTGAAAAATTAGAACTTTTAGAGGATAATCAGGTTAGCTTTACTGTGACCTGTAGCCGAGGGACATATATACGAACCCTTTGTGTGGATATTGCTAGTGCTCTTGGAACAATGGGTGCAATGACAGCACTCAGACGTCTAGAAACTGGATGCTTTACAATGGCCCACGCTGTGTTGTTAGATCATGTAATAGCCTCAGAAACCCTATCGGCAATGCTGATGCCAATAGATGTGATGTTTAGTGGATGGCCAAAAATAACTGTGGACGAAAAGCACGCTTTACACCTGAGAAATGGTGTTAAGGTAAATCTTCAACGCTTTACAAGAGATACCTGGCCAGAACAAACGCGAGTTGCCAAACCGTGCGCCAGATAAATCCAAGCTGCGCAAG
>CALFXQ010000421.1 GCA_937958285.1 uncultured Fusibacter sp.
CAATTTAGAATATGTGAAACAAAATAGTATGATCAATGATTTGCCATCTATTGAGGTTTCTCCACTTCAAGGGAAATTATTAAGTATTTTTGTTCGCATGATTCAGGCAAAGAGAGTTTTAGAAATAGGGACACTAGCGGGTTATAGTACCCTTTGGATGGCACAGAGCATTGGTCCCAATGGCATCGTAATAACACTAGAAGTGAGCGAAGAATACGCCAAAATTGCACGGCAAAATTTTAAGTTTGCGGGTTTAGAAGATGTGATAGAAGTGCTTGATGGCCCAGCTATTGAATCCTTAGAAAAGCTATGCGCTCAGAATATTGAACCCTTTGATTTAATATTTATTGATGCAGATAAGAAAAACAATCCAATCTATTTAGAATTCGCTTTAAAACTTATTCGAGACGGCGGAGTTGTAATCGGTGATAATGTGGTGCGTAATGGAGAAGTAAGCGATACTTTGAGTGACGATTTATCTGCACAGGGCGTGCGGGATTTTGTTTGTGCAATGGGCAGTAATAAAAAGATAACAGCGACTGCAATTCAAACAGTGGGTTCTAAGGGTTGGGATGGTTTTAGCATAGCCATCGTGAGTAAATAAATCGCGTTTCGGTGGTATTGCTGTACTACTAGACTTGGCAGAAATTCTTTATCTATAGAAACGAGGCGTAAAAGCATGAAAAAATTGATTCCAATTGTTGTTTTTATCATCATTGCCTTGGTTGGATGCTCGGCAAATCGAGGTGTACTTACCATGGAAAAATTTAAAGAGATTCAAGTAGGCATGACATTTGAAAATGTTGTAGATATTATTGGTGTGGAAGGTGAAATTGCTGCGGAGGCTGGAGAACTGGGTACAGAGTTCTATACAGTTTTATACTCGTATTCGGGGGATAAAATAAAAGGTAGCACGGGAGCAACTGCAAACTTCCAATTCATTGGCAATAAGTTGGCAGCAAAAGTGCAGTATGGGTTAAAGTAGAGCAAGAAAGCACTATCGAATAGGATAGTGCTTTTTTATTTTGTGCAAAGGTTGATTCGCAATTCTCATTAAGGGTATCCTTATTACAGTGTATATCTACTCAAAAGGAAGGTGTCTCATGGGGGAAAACTTGATGGTATATGATCCTAATCATGCTAATTATCTTAGAAAAGTCAACTGTTTAAGACACGGCATAAAGTGGTTCAGTGTTTTATTGATAGCCCTCATGGTCATTATGCTTTTGGGCTGCGAAAAAGCGCCGATCAAAATTGGCTTTATAGCGGATTTGAGTGCTAAAACTTCTCAGCTCGGTGTGGATGCGCGCAATGCCATGCTGCTAAGAGTAGAGCAAATTAATAACCAAGGTGGCGTTAAGGGTAGAATGCTCGAAGTGGTGGTAAAGGACGATAAAGGCGATGTGGCCTTGGCAAAGGAACACTTTACAGCGTTTAAGGCTGAAGGTGTACAATATGTGGTTGGTCCACTCACGAGTTCATTGGCTGAGCCTGCGCTCAACGCCCAGTCTGAAGATCTCTTAATTGTCTCGCCGTCCATTAGCGGCGATGTGGGAACCGCACAAGATGACTACTTTATTAGAACTTGCCAGTTGAACATTCAACAAGCTAGACAGCTATCAGATTTTTTGCTTAAAAAGCAAGTACCAGAAGTTGCAATTATTTATACCTTAACAAATAGAAGCTATACAGAGACGATGATGCAGAGTTTTAAAGCGCTCTATGAAGAAAATGGTGGAAAAGTTGCCAGCGTAATCAGCTACGAAGAGGGCGCTTCACTTAAAGACCTGGCGGAGCAAGCATTCGCTACTGGTGCAGGACATACGGTAATTGCCAGTCATTCACTAGATACTGCTGTAATCCAGCAACATCTCAAGCAACTAGATCCAACACATCAGACTTATGGGATTCAATGGGCGATGACCCACGATCTTATAGAGAACGGTGGTAGGGCCGTTGAGGGCATGTATTTTATAGGCAATTATAAGGCCGAGGTCGATAGTGAAGCCTATGTGCAATTTACAAAGGCCTATTCAGATGCTTATAATTATCCGGCTGCCTTTATCACGTACTGGACCTACGACACCATCGAAGTCTTGGTATATGGCCTAAATAATGGCAAGTCATTGAATCCGGTGGATGTAAAGGCTGCCATTATTGAAAAAGGAGATTTTGAGGGCATCGATCAAAGGTTTTCGATAGATGCTTTTGGAGATTCTAACAAACAGTATTCAGTATTTGAACTGAAGTCTGGTGCCTTTATGCCGATTAAGTACGAATAGCGCCTTTGGCGGATTGTGTTCAAAATACATTTTGAAAGAAGGGGATGGCATGTCTCTAGGATTTAACCAGCACTTACACAGACTTGGACTAAGGTATATTATAGTGCCTTACATTGTCATTCTCATCCTCTCTACATTCTATTCATACGATACATTTAGGGAAGAAGCGCACCACGAAAACGAAAGAACCTTGGCCATCCTGACTTTACAGGTCAATCACTATTTAGAGCATCCTATTTCAGAGGTTGAACAGTTTTATCATCTGTGGACCAATGAGGAATTCTCTAATGATCAAATTGAGGAGAGTTTCTTCTCTTACATCGATCGATTTGAAGTGATTAGTCGTGAAGGCTATATTGTGCACACTTTTCCTGAAATTGTGGATCGCGTGGGATTTGATGCGTCAAAGTCGGAGGCCTTTAAGGTTAAGGGCGTGGGAAAACCTCAAATGTTGGGCACTGTGATGGACATTGTAATGGGTAAACCAGCGCTCTCCATTGCCGTTCGCACAGATGCAGATGAAGTTTTGGTTGCAATTCTCAACCTTGATGGGTTGCGAGATTTTGTGAAGGGCTTATTTGAGGGTATCGATCAAGAAGTGCTGATTACTGATAAGTCAGGCACCATTATTGCCGACAATTCAGGTGAATTTGTGGCGACAAGGGCATCTTTCCCGCATTATAGTGATATTCAGGCCAGTGATAAAAACCGCATGGAGGGGTTTAGATTTAACGAAAAGACCTACTCCATTTATTACAATGAACTCTTCAGTGACAATTGGTATTTAGTGGTGCTCAACGAAGAGCTAACCATTTATGCTAAAGTGCTGCGACAGTTAGCGCCCTATGTACTGCTATCCTTGATGATTCCCCTTATGTTTGTGGGGTTTTCACGTACTTCGAACAAGTTTGCCAAGGCCTTTAGCCATTACTATGTAATAACAGAGCGTATTGCCGGTGGTGACTATAATTTGCCAATGACTGAAAATGTCTTTAGGGAATTCAACCTCCTTCACGATAATTTTATGCGCATGGTGAAGGGCGTTCAAAATCGTGAGGATGAAATTCACGAACTAAATGAAGAACTCGAAGAGCTAGTGGCAACAAAGGAGCAAGATTTACAATCCGCTGTGCTACAGTTGAGCGTGGCTCAGGAACAGCTCTTTAAAGCCGAGAAGTCGAGAGCATTACAAGCGCTCGTGTCTGGCATGACTCATGAATTAAACACGCCATTAGGTATTGCAATTACTTTGAATTCACATTTGGAGCAGCTTGCCAGAGATCACCGTGGGCAGCTCGAGGCAAATCATTGCAATATGAGTCTATACGATGGTTTTTTTGAAGATTCGAGAGATGGCTATATGCTTCTAAGTAAAAACTTAGAGTATTTGGCACAGCTGATCGATAGCTTTAAGCGCATTGCCATAAATCAAGAGCAGGAGAATATCGAGGTGTTTTCTTTAAAAAAATATCTCAATGATATTTTATTAGTACACAAATCAGAATTGAGTCGCCAACGCATCGAAGCGGTAACTGACATTGAAGATCGCAGCATTCGCAGCTATCCCGACCTTTTTGGCAAGCTGTTTAGCATTTTAATCAAGAATAGCATGGATCATGCATTTGACTCGAGTATCACCTCACCGAAAATTCAACTGACATGTGTCTTTGAAGATAGCTATTTATCACTCTATTATCGCGACAATGGCATCGGTGTATCGGAGGAGATATTATCGAACGTCTTTGACCCCTTTGTCACATCCAAACGCGGCAGTGGCAATTCGGGCTTAGGGATGAGTATTTTAAACAACATTGTGGTGGATCAATTGAAGGGGACTGTGGACTTAAGCAATGGCCATCCTGGGGTGTTATTTGATATTAAAATTCCCCTCTTTGTGTATAGTGAAGCCCTGGGAATTATGCAAACACAAGTAAAACGAGCCGGTGATTAGGTTGCAAAATGCAACTTAATCCCGGCTCATAAAGTTTCTAATAGCAGAAAGATAGCGCCCATTCATTATGTGCAGAAGGGTTTCTAAGGTTTGCATCGAGAGTTGGCCATTGGTCACAAGCACAAAGCTGCGAAGTGGCATTTCCTCGAAAGCGCTCTTTAATCGGTCTACAAGTGCTTCGTCGTGACCGTGTTCCATAGCCACCTTAATAAATTGATTAATGGCGTAGTGATAAATCCAGCTGCCCAACTTGGAGACTCGTAAATCTCCCAGTGTGGTATTGAGTGAAAAGTCGCCACGTTTTATATGGGCACTTTTTGGCAGCTCGCGGTGGAGTAATTTTTTAAAACTCTCTTCGCTTACTTTTAGGCCACGTTTGGCCTTTTGATAGTATTCAGGTGCAACTTGACGTAAATCAGGCACCGGAATATTGTGCCATCGAGAGTCCACTCGAACAAAGGCGCTGAGCAGAATGTCGCGTGAGGAGCGACCAACGCGAATCTCGAAGCGCCCAGACTCCACATGCCAATTTTCTTCTTGGGTGTGATAATAGGCAAAGGCGCGTTTGTCTAAAACAAAGCGCACGATTTTCATTTCGTCGGGGTCGAGCCATATTTTTTCGAAACCCTTTAGTTCTTGCTCAGGCCTGTAAATTGTGGAGTCGTTGTCGTGCACGTAGAGCTGCACAATTTCAGCCCCTGTTACCATACCCACATTGCGCACTTCAACGGTTACAATTAACTGCTCATCGCAGTTGATGCGCTTGTGGCTAAGGCGAATGTGCTCATAACTAAAGGTCGTATAACTCAGTCCGTGCCCGAAGGGGAAGAGCACGGGTTTTTTAAAGGTGTCGTAGTCTCTGTAGCCCACGTAAAGGCCTTCGCGGTACTCCACCACCTGGGTATTGGTGGCGAAATTTTCAGATGCTGCACAGGATTCAAGGTTTATTGGGAAAGTCTCAGCTAGCTTTCCGGAGGGAATTTCTGTACCATACAATAAGTCGATAATGGCTTCTCCACCAGCTTCTCCTCCTAAATAAGCCTCAAGTACCGCTTTTACACGACCTAGCCAAGGCATTAAAACAGGCGCTCCGTTTTGCAAAACCACAATCACCCGTGGATGTTCATCGCATAATTGCGAAATGAGTGCATTGTGGGAGGTGGGTAAATTCAAATGGGTGCGGTCAAAACCCTCTGACTCGTAGTCGGCGGTTAGTCCGGCAAAGACCACCACCACCTCAGCTAAACGTGCTGCTTTCGTAGCCTCTTCTATTAAAGTGGCATCGGGCTTGTCGGTCTTAATATTGTAGCCGCGACAATACTGAAAGGGGTATCTTAACTTTTCGAGATAGTCTTTTGCACTTACTAATTGCAAGGGGTTAATCATTGAAGAGCCGCTACCTTGATATCTGGGCTTTTCGAAGAATTCACCTACAAAGAGAACGGATTTCTTTATCTGAAGTGGTAAAATGCCACTTTCGTTTTTTAAGAGCACAGCAGATTCTACAGCAGCTCTCTTGGCCAATTCGTGATGGGCCTCGGCGTTGTATTTATATTCTGGTCTTCTCAGTTGATGTAGTTTAAAGACAAGATTCAAAAGCCTCTCGGCGGTTTGGTCTAACACGGACTCATCGAGTGTACCTATGCGCACAGCCTTAACGAGCATGCGATCTGTTAAGCCCTTGCAACCAGGCATTTCTAGATCGAGGCCAGCTTTTAGAGCATCTATGCGATTGTCTACAGCACCCCAGTCGCTTATGACGATGCCTTGGTGTTGCCACTCTTCTCTCAGAATTTGAGTCAGTAAGCGATAATTCTCACTGCAATACACGCCGTCTAACATATTGTATGCGCTCATCACTGTCCAGGGATGGGCTTTTTTTATGGCCATTTCGAATGCCGATAAATAGATTTCTCTCAATGTTCTTTCATCGACCACCGAATCTGTTGTCATACGTCGGTACTCTTGGTTATTGGCGGCAAAGTGTTTTAGTGATGTGCCGATGCCCATGCTTTGAACACCGGTAATAAAGCCAATTGCCAGTTCTCCAGTAAGATATGGATCTTCAGAAAAGTACTCAAAGTTACGTCCACATAATGGGGACCGCTTAATGTTCACACCAGGACCAAGTAAGATTTGAACATCTTCTTGAAGACATTCTTCACCGAGTGCTATGCCAATCTCGTACAAAAGGGATCGATTCCAAGAACTCGCAGTTGCAGAGGCTGTAGGGAAACAGGTGGCCGGTTCACTCATATTTACGCCTAAATGATCACTCTCACCCTTTTGCTTTCTAAGACCATGGGGGCCATCGGCAACAGCAATAGAGGGAATACTGTGGCGTGCTATTTTTTTTAGACTCCAAAAATCTTCACCAGAGCACAGTGACGCTTTTTCGTGCAAGGTCATCTTTTTCACAAGATCTCGAATTGAGGTATCCATAGACGATCTCCTTCTACGACCTAATACACAGCCGTATGATTGCTATAGCATATGTATACCCGCTTTAGACCCGTATAATACTTCGAGATGATTTTTCAAGCGCGCTTGTTCTGAATTGCTCATCAGCGAGAGGGCAACATTTAAATAGCTACTTGCTTGAGGGTGATCTAATTCGATTAAGGCCACGCCTTTTCTAAAGAGCAGTTGAGCAATCGATATTTTAGTATAACTTGTTTTTGTGTCGCTAAGACAGGCATCTACGGTTTCAATCACTTTCTGGTGTTGACTGCCAGAGTGATAGACATAGGCCAAGTTCAAGTATGCCGCCGCTAAAAAGTCGGTAAAGCGATCGTTAATGGTCGGCAGCCCTTTGATGCGCTTTATGGTGGCACTGAGCAGTGCAATAGCCTTTTCGAAAGCGCCAGATTGACGGTACACATAGGATAGGTAGAGCATGCAACTCACTTCAATGGCAATTGGATAATCCTGTGAATCCTCAGAATAGTATTTCGGCGACAGTGAAAGTAAAATGCTTTCCAGGTTGGCTATTGTGTCGGCCAGGGTATTTTGCGGATTCATCTTAAGGTTTTTAAGCGCATACATAAATTGGATTAAGGTTGCCGAGCCAGTACCTGGGGACTTATTGAGTTCTTGAATGCTGCTATCCGCATAAAGCTTTAGCGCGTCTACGTCGAAAGTGTTGATTAATTTATTGAAGGCAGAAATATGCTCTTCGGAAAAAAGACTGATGAAGTTGCGCTTTCTTGCGATAAGTTCTATCAAATCGACTTTATAGAAGTCTGAGAGCATCTCGAGGGTGGATAGTTTTGGCTCGAATTGGTCTAATTCCAAGCGCCTGATTGTCTCTTCAGAGAATCCCGTTTTGTTTGCGACCTCGTGAAGGGTTAAATTCTTTTGCTTTCTTATATCGCGAAGTAGCTCACCAATGTTTAGCTTGCCATTGAGCTGCTTTTTCGTTTTTTTGTCACCCAACATCAATTAGGTCCTCCTAGGGTCTTTTGCTAGTTACAATGGCTGTAGATTCTAAAATCTTTTTTGAATAGAAAGGGGATTATGATCGATAAATTGTTTGTCAGTGAAGCCGTTCAAGATTTAATAGACGATTTACCGCACTATTTTGGCAAGTTATCAATTTTAGAAGACTCATTGCACAAGTTACACTTTTGCCCGAAGGCATGCGACAACGGTTATTCTAACGACATCATACATCATACAGACATTCACCAGAAGGAGTAACTCGATGTATACATTACTTATACTACTTGCAAGCTTACTACAGGGCTTTGTCGCCTTCACTTTTATATGCTGGATAGGCAATAAGAAATTGCACTTTAGTTATGCACTTATTCCCATTGTTTGCTTGCACTTTTTAATGATTGCTGAATTTATACCCTTAACTAGTAGTCCTATTTATCAAGTGTTGATTCGCATCGTGATTCCGAGCGTTGTGTATTACTTTGTTTCGCGAGGGATTCATGGTAAATTGAGCTTTCCCCTTTTAACGACGAGCATGTTATTTGTACTAGTCGTTTTAAGTCAGAGCATTATATTTATTGCAATGACACTTATCTTTAAGTTGGATATTGTAACGGTGCAAAATGCTGAATGGCATGTTTACTTCCAGATTTTTAACCATTTGTTTATGCTCTTTCTCATAGTATTACTGCGAGACACCTATACGAGATTTTATATGTTTCTCGTACTGTGGCTTGAAAGTATAAATAAAACAGTCAGGCAAATTATTTTACTTCAGTGTATCGTACTATTCGTAATCTTAGCAATTGGTATTTATATTTCATATACCATAGGCTATAGAAATGTCGACCGCGGATATGCATTACTCTTGTTTGTGGTTGTGGTGGTTGGGTTGTCGGGACTCATCGTGATTGTCCAAAAGGCACTGCAATCTCATGAGGGGCTGACATCTTACACCTCACAAGAATTGATGCAGGCTTCATATGATAGAGTTCAAGATGAAATCAAGGGGTTCTGGCACTCTTATGCGAATATCATGCAGGTTGTCAATATTCTAGTGACCACAGATCACCTAGAAGTATCTGATGTTAAAGAAGCACTAAGGGAGTTTTCTATCGCTCACGAAAACGACAATATTAGTCTTAAAATGAGTATTGTCAACGTGTCTCATACTGTTTTAGCGTGTATCTTGTCGAGCAAGCTCGAGTATGCTCAGTCTTTAGGCGTTCGTCTAACACTAGATTTTGATGGCTCGGCGGCGATCGATATGAACATGAGAGACCTCACTGAGATTGTGGGCATTTTGTTAGATAATGCCATTGAGGTCGCCTATTACGCAGATCGCACAGTAAACATTATAGGAAAATTAAGTGCTGAATCCTTTTGTATGTCAATTGAAAATCGCGTGACTAAAGATGCTTTAGGCGTTAGAAAATTTGGAAAATCCAATGGTATAGGCAAGAGAAGGGTGTCTTTTTTGATGTCGCGTCAAAGCAATGTCTCATGCCTTGTGCATGAAACAAGCAATACTTACCGCGTTACCTTTACTGCTTGTAATCGTCACTTTACAGAGAAAACGCATGTATTGTAGGAGTTATTCCCACTGGTGCTAAAATGGGCTGTTGACACATAAGAAAAATCAATTCAAGATGAGTATATGCGTGTCATTCAATTTTTTTTGCATCGGAGGTAAATTTGGATACAAAAGGCAAGCACCTCGCATTAGATACTGGTTTTTTAAAGGCCATGGAGCAAATTTTTGATCCGGTGCCCGTGCCCATGATTCTTGTAGATAAAAAGGGTTTAATACTTATGATCAACGACAGCTTTGTTCAATATCTCGGACATGATAAAGAAGCTATACTTGGTCAGCCTGTTCAAGAGATTGACAAGAACACGCGGTTTCCATATGTTCTTCAGAAGAAAAAGGCAGAGATTGCAACAGCCCATACCTTTGAAAATGGTCACACCGCACTCGTGCATCGCATCCCTGTGATGGATGATGAAGGAGAAGTTTTATATGGTTTTGGCATGGTACTCTTTCAAGATATCGAGGCTATGAGTGAGATTATCCACAAAAATAAACAGCTAAGTCAAGAACTGGTACATGCACGAAGTGAGCTGAAGCGAATTCTTGGTGCAAAGTATGCCTTCGATACCATTATTGGCATTAGCGATAATATGGAATCTGCAAAGCACATGGCGAAAAAGGCAGCTATGACGGCATCGAATGTCTTGCTGTTAGGGGAGAGCGGCACTGGAAAAGAACTTTTTGCCCATGCAATTCACAATGATAGTGGGAGAAGTTTTGGCCCTTTTGTGAAAGTGAACTGTGCGGCTATTCCCAAAGATCTTTTAGAGTCGGAGTTGTTTGGATATGATGAGGGGGCATTTACAGGGGCTAAAAAAGGTGGAAAAATTGGGAAGTTTGAACTGGCTAATAAAGGCACAATTTTCCTCGACGAAATTGGCGATATGCCCATGGACATGCAGGTAAAACTCTTACGTGTGCTTCAAGAACGAGAATTTGAGCGTATTGGTGGTCATTCATCTATTCGA
>CALFXQ010000422.1 GCA_937958285.1 uncultured Fusibacter sp.
TGGGCTGCACCATAGAGAATCAAAGTGCAGCAGATACAAGACTAGCCCTTTTCTCAGAGCTTCCCATTAAGCACAAAAATATTATTTGTCAGCCCCTAATTGATGCTATTGATCTTAAGCCTTATTTAAAAGGCATTGAGCTTGTGGTTGTGGGGGGAGAATCTGATTTGCATGCAAGGCCTTTAAATTATGAATGGGTTTTAGCAATTCGGACCCAGTGCATCGAACAAGATGTGAGATTTGAATTTAGACAGTGCGGTACCCATTTTATTAAAGACGGCAAAAGGTATACATTAAATGTGAATCAGCTTAGTGCCCAAGCCAAAAGGGCAAATATTAATTTCTAGACCATTTAGCTGTGTGAAAATTGTAAAAGACGCTCAATTAAAGAGGTTAAGGTATGAAACAATCCATTGTACACATTGCTTTAGTAGTGAAAGATTACGACGAAGCCATTGCTTTTTATACAGAAAAGCTAAATTTTAAACTGATTGAGGATACCTATCAACCAGAGCAAAATAAAAGGTGGGTTGTGGTTGCCCCTCCGGGTTCATCGGGTACCAGTATCTTATTGGCAAAAGCGTCAACAAATGAGCAAGAGTCCTTTATCGGCAATCAAACAGGTGGCAGGGTATTTTTGTTTCTGAACACTGATGACTTTTGGAGAGACTATCGATATATGCTCGAAAAAGGCATTGAGTTTATAAGGGCCCCCAAGCAAGAAGCCTACGGCATTGTAGCAGTTTTTAAGGATTTGTATGGAAATCTATGGGATCTATTGGAGCTAAATTAATATGTTAACGCCATTCAATCTTCCAGAAATCATTAATGAGCTTTTTAGTGTCTCTCAGCTTATACCTATCAATCAGGGCACTTCTGGCACTTCTAGCACTTCTGGCGCTTCTGGGGCTGGTCTATTTGATCTAATGACCACTACAAACGAACATTTTATTGTGAAGGTAGTCTCTATTAGCGACCCACTTGAATCTTTAAAAGCAGATGTAGCTTTGCTAAAATGGCTCCGTGGAAGGGTTCCAGTACCAAGGGTTGTACATTTTAGCACAATAGAAGGACACGATGGCACTTTTTTTGAAATAGTTATTATGGAAAAATTAGAAGGCAAAGATTTAAAAAATTGGCGCCGCGAATTGGATTATGAGACGATCACTAAGAACTATGCCCTGGCTCTCAAAGGGCTCCATTGCGTTGATCCTTCAACATGCCCAGTCTATGTTGATTTGGACCAACGTATTGAGGATGCGCAAAAACGCCTTTTACAAGGTGATGTTGACTGTGAGGACTTTGAAGATGCATTTCGAGGTTTTTCGGGTGATGCACTTTTAGAAAAACTGAGGGCAACAAAGCCATCCCAATTAGATCTCGTAGTAGCCCATGGAGACTACTGTCTCGATAATCTATTAGTAAAAGAGGCATCCGACCCCCACAACACCATCCATTTGACGGGTTTTATCGACCTTGGAAGAGGTGGTGTGCAAGACCGCTACCAAGATTTGGCCCTGGCCATTCGCAGTGTTAAAAAGCATTTGGGACCCCATTTACTACCTTTGTTTTTTGAACACTATGCTTTGGTTAAGCTAGAGGACCTTGATGAAGAGAAGGTTCATTTCTTCATACTTTTAGACGAGTTTTTTTAACGATCTTATTTTTCGCAAACTCACTTAACGAGGAGAGATATATGCTCAACAACTACTTACTTAGCTTTAAGAACAGGACTAATAGCCCTGATATTGTGATGCTCTACAGACTAAAATGGGCTCAAATAGAAGGTGTGATAACAACTAAGGCATTAAAGATTCTCGACTTCGGAAGCGGTTTTGGCACCACCGCCAATTACTTTGCAAAAGATAACGCCGTTACTGCCATTGAACCCAATGCGTCGATGGTAGAGGCAAGAGAACAGGACAACGACTACCGCCAAATTGTGGGCAATTACCTGGATTTAAAAGGTCTCGAAAGCGAATCCTTCGATCTTATTATCTGTCACAATGTGTTGGAATTCGCTGCAGAGCGGGCGGATATTGTAAAGGAGTTTTCACGTCTTTTAAAAGTTGGCGGGGTGCTGTCCGTCGTGAAGAACAATCAAGAGGGACGAATACTTTCAAGGGCTGTGCTGGGAGATCTCGATTCTGCACTCGATCTCATTGGGGGTGGACATATCGAAAACACTTTTGGCGTAGTATCTATTTACGCCCCTGAAAAATTAGCGCTTTGGGGTGAAGGCCTTACAATAGAAAAAACGCTTGCACTTCAAACTTTCTACGGACTGCAAGGCAATCACGAGCTCAAAACTACAACTGATTGGCACGATCAAATGTTTGAACTTGAAATGAAAGTCGCTGATCATGTACCATACAAGCTCATTTCGCTATTTAACCATATTGTTCTCAGAAAGAGCTAGTAAATAGTTGCATAATATGCACCTTACATTTTTGGAGGAAGTAGATGAAAAAGCAATTATGGATCTTTATTGGTCTCTTTTTAATCGTACTCTATGCAGTATTTATTAATATAGATGTTGATCTTAAATTATTTAAGTCTAGTTTTGAAGCTAGTCAGAGTAGTGAAACTCAGAAAAAAACGATTACACTGTTCAATCAGACAAAGGTAACTCCAAACTACACTATTGATTTTGAATACAAGGAAAAAGTCATTAAGAGCCATTATA
>CALFXQ010000423.1 GCA_937958285.1 uncultured Fusibacter sp.
TATGAGCATCTCCCACGCAGATCACTTGACTTTGCTTTAAACCCAATGCATCTGTAACCGCCTGTACACCTACGCCCTTATTGACAGACGGATCTAAAAACTCCAAAAAAATAGGCGCGCTTCGCAATATTGTGTAACGAGACTTAACCCACTCAGGCAATAAGGGAAGCACGGCATCGAGCACTTCTGGCGCATCGACGAACATCACTTTTACAATCATGGTGTCTTTGGCGACTTCATGCACGGGAATCTGAATTGCCGGGATATGATTGATGCTTGCTTCTATATCCGTATATGGATTTAAGCATGGTGTGAGTACACTGTTCTCTGTTAGTGCATGGATGTGTACGCCCATTGACTGGCTGAGTGCATATAGTTCCACAAAAGCATCCACACTCAGGGGCTTATCTAGCAGTACTTTTGCATCTTTTGTACGTTGAACGAGCGCGCCATTGTAAGTGACCACATAGTCTTGATCATCGAGCAAATCTAACTCTTCGATATAGCGTCGGATGCCGCTTAAGGGCCGGCCCGTCGCAAGAACCAACTTTTTCCCCTTGCCTTTTAGTGCCTCAATGGTCTTTAAGGTCCGTTGGGAGATGGTTTTATCTTCACTTAAAAGTGTGCCATCCATGTCTACTGCAATTAATTGATACATTTCACTGGCCTCCGTTATGTCACTGAACTTTCCTAGGACATTATATCGGAGGCGACTCCTAAATCCAATCAGAAGCGCACAGACAAACGTTTGCTAGTTTTGTGTGCATCTAAGCAAAGAACGATCAAAGTGATTTAGAAGTTTCAATTTACAAGTCTTAACACATATGCTACGATAGTAATTATTCAAGTTTCGTCCCCGTCCACATAGGGGTGGGGAGGGAGGTATCGGAAAGGAGCATCTATGTTTTCAATCACTATCTATAGCCTCGCCATTGGGCTAAGCCTTGTTTCTTGGCTAAAAGACAAGAAAAAGACAAAAATGGCACTGAAAAAGGCTTGGAAATCCTTTGAGAATATCCTACCTCAACTCAGCGCCATCCTCTTGTTAATTGGCTTTGCACTTTCAATTTTATCACCAGCTACCATCTCCTACTTTATGGGCGATCAATCTGGCATACTCGGCGTCTTCTTTGCCTCAATCGTAGGTTCGGTGACTTTGGTTCCTGGTTTTGTGGCCTTTCCCCTAGCCAAAGCACTTCTCGATAGCGGCGCAGGATACATGCAAATTGGCGCATTTATCTCAACCCTCATGATGGTTGGCGTGATAACTATCCCCATGGAAATCACCTACTTTGGTAAGCGAGCAACTTTGATTAGAAATGGTTTGGCCTTTTTATTCTCGTTGATCGTCGCCGTCTTTATAGGAGGTATTATGTCACTATGAAAAAATACAAATTATTTTTGGTACTCGCCGTGGTGCAGGTATTCCTCATTCTAATTAAACCCGAGCTGGGCTTAAATGCGATGCAGATCACATGGAAAAACATCCTCGAAATGCTTTCTGTGATCCCCCCCATCTTCGTCCTGCTCGGCCTTTTAGATGTTTGGGTAGAACGTGAAACGATGATTAGACTCATGGGAGAAAACTCTGGACTTCGTGGCATGACCCTGGCTTTTTTATTGGGATCCGCTGCTGCTGGACCACTCTACGCCGCCTTTCCCATTGCGGGCATTCTCCTCAAAAAAGGTAGCAAGTTTTCTAATGTGCTCATTTTTATTGGGGCATGGTCAACAACCAAGCTTCCTTTACTCATATTTGAAGCCTCTAGTATGGGGCTGCGCTTTACATTGGCCCGGTTGGCCATCGATCTCTTTGGCATTGTTGGGATTGCCTACCTCAGCGAAAAATTGCTTTCTGTCAAGGCAAAAGAGGCCATCTACACCACCGCCCAGAGCATACAATAGTTCCCCTCTAGGCGAGAAAAACCTTAATAGAAAATGTAAAAAAGGTGTCACTTTTGATATTAACATCAAAAATGACACCTTTTCTGCGCTCGGGATAAACCCTAGCGTAACTATTATTGTGTAACTAAGGCAAGTACCAACCTCGCCGTGTTCTCTAAATCTACAATGTGCAAATGCTCTTCTAGGGTGTGGGGTTTGCGTTCGCCAATGCCTAGGTTAACAGCCTTGATCCCTTTGCCATTGAAGACATTTGTATCACTGCCACCACCTGTGCTGTCGGTGAAACTCTTGAGGCCGATGGTTGCTGCCGCATCCTTGACCTTTAACACGATAGCATCGTCCTGTGCAATCACAAAAGGTTCGTACATTCTAGTAACTTTCACCTCTACACTTGCACCATAGTGGGCTGCTGCCGCTTCAAAACACGCCTTCATGTGCTCAGATTGCAAAGTGAGCTTTTCTGCATTTAAGCTTCGCGCTTCTGCGTAGACAGTAGCTTTTGGCACCACTATATTTGTCGCACCACCACCTTCAATGCTACCAATATTTGCAGTGGTTTCTTCGTCGATACGCAAGAGGCGCATATTCTCAATTGCCTTAGCGGCAACCATTAACGCGCTGATGCCCTCTTCAGGACATACACCCGCATGGGCTGGTCGACCTGTGATATAGGCATCCACCTTGTCTTGCGCTGGACCACATGTGATAATCTGACCAGGGTCACCACCGCTGTCCAAAACATATGCCATTTTAGCCGTAAACCAGCTCATGTCCATTTGTTTGGCTCCGTGAAGGCCACCTTCCTCATAAATACTAAAGGCGATTTCGATGGTTGGATGCTTAAGCTGCTGTTCTTTTATCACAGATATAGCTTCGATAATGGCTGCAATACCCGCCTTGTTGTCTGCGCCAAGAATCGTTGTACCATCTGAATAGATGGTGCCATCGCGTATGACGGGCTTAATGCCAATACCTGGGCTCACAGTATCCATGTGGCAGCTTAAAAGTATGGGGTCTCCCGCGACATTACCTTCGAGCCTCGCGAGAATATTGCCTGTGTTTGAGCCAAGTCGTTCACCGGCATCATCCACATGTACTTCAAGTCCAAGTGAAGTCAAAGCCAAAGTTAGCACCTCGGCAAAAGCACCCTCGGATTTTGTAGGACTATCGATCTTTACGTACTTTAGAAAACAATCCACAAGGCGTTCTGAATTAACAGTTATCATATTCTGCCTCGATTAACGCATAAAGGCGTCAGGTCCGATTGGGAATCCTGTGAAGTACCAAAGCATCATCATCACAGTCCAACCTAAGAGGAATACAATAGAGTATGGCAACATGCTGGATATCAGTGTACCTATTCCAGAATTTTTCTCGTATTTTTCAGCAAAAGTGACTATTACTGCAAAATAAGCCATTAAGGGTGAAATGATATTTGTCGACGAGTCTCCGATACGATATGCCAATTGAGTAAACTCTGGATTGATGCCAGAAAGCAAGAGCATAGGGACGAAGATTGGCGCCATAATTGCCCATTTGGCAGAAGCAGAACCAATAAACAGGTTGATAAAAGCAGAAACCAATATAAATGCCAATACCAGAGGCAAGCCTTGGAAGCCAATAGCCTTCAAGAGGTTTGCACCACTTACTGCTAGAATAATACCGAGTTTTGTATATGCAAAGTAATTGATAAACTGAGCCGCCACAAAGGAAAGCACCAAATAGCCACCCATTGAAGCCATCGCCTTCGACATTGCAGATACCACATCTTTATCGCTTTTAACAGATTTTGAAGCGATGCCAAATGCAAGACCAGGAATTAAGAAGAACAAGGCGATGGTAGGTACTAAACCGTCGTGAATCCACGCATCGAGTTTGCCCTCAAATCTGAGGATGCCATTGGCTGGCACTGTCATAATAAGCATAATTGCTGCAAAGGCCAAGAGCGAAAGTCCAGCGTACATAAGACCGCGTTTCTCTTCTCTTGTAACTTCCATGCTGTCGCCTGTGTGCTCACCTTTATAGACACCAAGTCTAGGTTCGACGATTTTCTCAGTGACAAAAGTGCCAAGAATCGTCAACACAAAAGTAGATGCAGCCATAAAATACCAGTTTGCCTGTGGTTGAATCACCACATCAAAGCCACCTGCTTTAAGCGCCTCGTTTGTAATACCCGCCAACAACGGATCCAATGTACCGAGTAACAGGTTTGCCGAAAAGCCTGCTGAAACACCTGCAAAGGCTGCAAACAAACCTGCTAGAGGATGACGGCCAAAGTTTAAGAATACAATTGCCCCAAGGGGTACAAGAACAACATAGCCCGCATCAGAAGCGACATTCGACATAATACCAGCAAAGATTACAACAGCGGTAATCAACTTCTTTGGCGTATTTAGAACCAAATTTTTGATTGTAGCTGAAATTAGGCCTGTGCCCTCGGCCACGCCTACGCCCAACATAGCAACTAAAACAGTGCCAAGGGGTGCAAAAGATGTAAAGTTCTTTGTAGCAGAGTTAAAAATGTACTGAAGTCCCTCTGGGTTCATCAAAGAGATAGCAGAGACTGTGGCATCTGCCTTTGCTCTTGCATCGTAATACGTAACTGTGATACCCAGTCGTGCAATCAGCTCTGAAATCACAACGACCAAAAGCGAAAGCATTAAAAATATTGTTACTGGATGTGGCAGACGATTGCCCACAACTTCGACGCCGTTTAAAAACTTGTTAAACAGGCCCGATTTTTTTGTTGCTGTTTGAGTTGACATATTTCTCCCCCTATGTGAATTGAAAATGAAGTGCACACACATCATAAATCAATCCATGAGAAAGATGTTTTTTTATCACTTATTTCTCTCGTAAAAAATGAAAACGATTTCTCGTTTGATGTTTTCGCCCCAAACCTGTAAAATGTCTTTATTACACATTTTAATATTGCAAAGTTTTTTTTGCGATTGAAGCAATATCTCCAGGTATAAGAGGTATAGAGGTATACATGAAAATCAATATCTTTTTTTTGCTAGGCATGTTTATGGCCATTCTGTTCTTTATCACTAGGGGATTCTGGCTTCCGGCTGGTGAGCAAATCTTACAAAGGTGGTATAACACGCCTGAGAATCAAGAGCTTCGAATTTTAAGGCCAAATGCTGCTTTGGGTCTTGACCCCGCAAGACTTACAGACCAAGAGTCCTTGCGCATTACGGCAAATATCTTCGAAGGCTTGGTGCGCTTTGACCCCCTGACACAAACCGTCGTGCCTGCCCTCGCTCAAACTTGGCAAGCCACAGAAGATGGCAGGGAATGGCGCTTTCAGCTACAAGACAACGTTCAGTTTCACGATGGCACCGCTTTTAATGCGCAGGCTGTGGTCTTTAATTTCCAGCGCTGGATGGATGTCAACAACCCCTATCACACTGGGACCTTCAACTACTGGTCCGCTAGTTTTGGTTACGACAACGCCATTGTTTTAAGTGTAGAAGCACTAGGTGAGAACACAGTGCGCATTGTATTGTCTGAGCCATATGCGCCTTTTCTAGAAACATTGGCACTACCCTCCTTTGGCATCTCGAGTCCCCAGAGCATCAAGACCTATAACGATGGCGTTATGTTCAATCCCATTGGAACTGGGCCATTTGTGTTCGACGCATGGGAAGATGGCACTCAGGTCACCTTACTGAGAAATCCAAGGTATTGGTCTTCCATGTCAGGTGTTGCCAAAATTGTCTTTGAGACCGAGACACAAGAAGGCAAAAGACTTCAGCGCATACAAGAGGGTACTGCACATATCGCCGAAGGAATTTCTGAGTGGCAAGATCAGCCCGGAGACAACTATCGGTTGGTCAATCGACCTTACAACAATGTCGGCTATTTGGCCTTTAATCTAGAACTACCCCTCTTTAAGGACCCCAGCATTCGCATGGCTATTGCCATGGCCATCGACAAGAAAAAGCTAATACAGCGCGCCTTTCCTGGAGACACCCGCATAGCAAGCGGCTTTGTACCACCTGTTGTATGGGGTTATCACGAAAACCTCGAGGCCTACATGCCCCAGTTCAACCCACTCAAAGCGAAGGCAATGCTAAAGTCCGAGCTTAAAAAGCACTCAGACGCCATTGAGTCACCCATAAAAATCCTCGTCATGCAAGAGCCTCGGGCCTACTTTCAACAACCAGTCATACTCGCTCAGAGCATTGCCG
>CALFXQ010000424.1 GCA_937958285.1 uncultured Fusibacter sp.
AGCTTCGAGTAACGTCAGATTTTGATTCAACTGGAAGACAAACTCATCTAGAGCACCTTTTGCGATTTTCAAACTCTTTAAACTACGTACCCAATAGGTTTTTAAGGCGCTTGCATAGTCTTCTTTCAGATTGTCTTCATGGTTTGAAGTATCCGCTACTTTCCCCAAGTTTTGTAGGACTTGATCTACCTTTTCAAGAATATGCACCGCTTCCATAAGTAGGGATTGAGATTCCACTAAAAGGGTCTTTATGCGACTAGTTAGATTCAGCAAGTAGTCGATATCCGCTTTAACACTTCCAAGTTCACCTTTCGCATCTACAATCTTTCGCAGCAACATTTGCCGCTTTGATTCCCACACACCTCTTTGCTCAATTGTTAGCCTATTATCGGTGAGTAATTGCTCAACCTGAGCAATTTGATCATTTATGGCGATTATGTCGCTTCTAAATACAGAGACACTATCACCGAGTTCTATCACCCTGTTCCCCAAATTTTCAGGTGCAGATGCTACAGATGTCTGATAGCGCTCTTTTAGCCCCTGAAAATTGCTGAGCCAATTATCGACCTGTCCGACAATTTTTAGTATGTTAAACAGCTCGTCGATAAACCCTTTAAATCGCTCGGCAATCTTTCCAAACTCAAGTAGCTTTTCAAGGCGGTTGATACCATAAGAAAAATGCTGAGATGCCAAGATTGCCTCTTTTACAACTTCAACTGAATTGAGTGGACTTTTGTATGAAATCTCCTGTACCTCCACCTTGTTCAATCTATCTAATTCCTCTAGTGTCTGCTGATTTTCCCATTCCTGTACAAACATCTGTTGAAAACCATTTGAGTCGAATGTGTCGATATCAAACTTCCGCGATAAGTCCTTTCTGAATGTAAAAAAGCACCACTCCACAGCTCTTATGGTCGACGTCTTCAATCGATATTCTTGACTTCTCCAATCATTAAAATCGACGAGTGCCAATAGCGCTACCAAGATGATTGGCATAATTAAAATGGCAAACCAAACGATTGTTCCACCGCAATCTTTTTTCATTGCTCCCCCTGATACTCTAATCTCCAAGCCATCTATATAGCCATGTTGCTGCAATAGATGAAATGCGCCTATAAAGAATACGTGGTGCTTCGATATAACAGAGATTAGTCGCAAGATGAGAGAGCGCTTTCCATTGCCTTCTTTCAGTAAATGGCGCTTGAATTCTGGCATGCAGCTTTATAGAAACTTCATTTTCACGTTTTGGTACAATCCAGCCCCACATCAAATTTTCATCTGAAACGGAGTATAAACACGACAATTCAAAACGTCTTTGTATCCATTGACTATGCTTAAAATCGATGCGGCGAACTGAAATACCCTTTGTTTGCCACTTTCTCTTAAATTCGCCTATTAGATCTTCTGTCGGTTCATCCCCCATCACTGCAAAGAGGCGCTCTTTTATATCCATTTCAATCATATGCTCGCCAATAAGCTGCATAAGTTCAGAAGCATCTGTTTCAAATTCAAATATCAATGTTCGATACAGATTTACACGCCAAATAAGAATAAGAAATGCTATGGCAATAGGCACCAAAAGGATCGCTTGGACCATGTGATATCCCTGACTTCTCAATCTCAGATTTATGCCTCTCATATCGGCCAACATCACCTTAAGTCCGTCTCAGCGCTTTAACTTGGGATCCATTTGATCCAGGTAATGCGTGATTAAATCGAGCATTTTTGATCTGAAGAGCAGAACAAATCCAATAAGAACAAAGATAATTAGAATAATCTCCAGTGTTCCCACACCTCGATCGCGTTTCCATTGATTTGCGAAGTAGATTGCGTATTGTACTAAAACTGACATAAAAAATACCTCCATCATTGTGTTGTATTTGTGTTTGTGTTTGTGTTTGTGTTTGTGTTTGTGTTTGTGTTTTGATCCAAAAATTGAAATGTCTTTGAACAGTGCTTTTGTAATTGCATTAACGAAAAGCAAGTCTTATAACGATGTCATTTGGCCGATCGCAGGGTATATTAGTACGAGTAACAAGACAATCAGTGAGAACATCATTGGCAAGAGCAATTTTGCTGAGACTTCTTCCGCTTGACGCTTGATTCGCAAATAAGTGTACTGCGCATCATCTGCGGTGATTTGCCAGAACCCAGTAGACAGATCACGCAATCCGTGGCGCGCCCCCTGAACCATAAGCCCGACAAAGCGCTTCACACTTCTTGAATCCAATATACTCTGCCAAGCTACCCAAGCTTCGTAAAAGGTCAACCCCCTCTGACAAGCTCTGTCTATAACCCGCATTTTCAGTCTCATCGCTGGTGAGTGATTCAATTTACTCCACTCCTGATAAATGAGATGCGGGTGCATACCAACACCAGACAAAACTGCAAAGAATTGAATCATATGAGAGAACTCTTTTAGAAACGCCTTTTGACTGCTCTTGGCACTTCTAATCAATGATAAAACTGGGTATGCGATTATAGAAAGCACCAT
>CALFXQ010000425.1 GCA_937958285.1 uncultured Fusibacter sp.
AAGATGGTACACCACTAGAAATCTTCTATGAGCACAGCAATGGCGCTTTTGTCAAAGTGATTATCAAACCCCAAAATCAATAGGAGGCATACATGAATAAATTAATTCAGGTAATGATCGCAGTCGCTATTTCATTTGCCATGTTGCTAAATAGCGTGCCCTTGGCAGTTTATGCACAAGGTGAGTCCAGCGTAGTCGTTTCAGCAGGTTCAGAGACCACCTTTGTGGTCCTTAAGGATGGCTCTTTAATGGGAACTGGAGGCAATCACTTTGGACAGCTTGGGCTAGGACATAAGAATGATACCGGCACCTTTAAAAAGATAATGGATGGCGTCTCGACGGTCTCTGCTGCCCAGTACCATACAGTCGCCCTCAAGCGCGATGGTAGCTTATGGGGATTTGGAGATGGCGCTGACAATCGCCTTCCAAATGGCAAGGATAGCTTAACGCCGATAAAACTTATGGACAATGTAAAAATGGCCTCAGCTGCGCAGAATTACACTGTAGCCGTGGATCAATCCGGCAAATTATTCTTGATGGGCAATTTTAGCTTAGGTGATGGTCAAACAAACAATACGGGGTCCTTTAAAGAAGTGATGGACGAGGTTAAGTATGTTTATGCGGCCGATGACAACTGTCTTGTGATTAAAGAAGACAACTCACTTTGGATTTGGGGCAATAACAGCACGGGTCAAATGGGAGATGGAAGTTCAGGCAAGGGTGTTATGATGGCCCGCAAAGTGATGGATGATGTGACTTACGCCAGCTGTGGTGTTGGTGTTATGGCCATCAAAAAAGATGGATCTCTGTGGATGTGGGGCACATCTGGAATACCGATGTCCAATGGCACCGTTCAAAACAATGTGCTTGCCCCTGTAAAAGTCCTAGACAAAGTTTCACACTGCTCTCAAAGTGCAAATAACACCAGCTACTTTGCGCTCATGCGAGATGGTACTGTAAGAGCCTTTGGCAGTGGCCATGTCATTTCTTCATTAATGGGCAAGTCCACAATAAAAACATTCACGCCTGTTCCAAATGCCACTAATGTTGCCATGATCAGCTCTGAAAGTCGCCATTTGGCCCTTGTGAAGAAAGACAGCACCCTTTGGACAGGTGGACAGAGCATGGTAGGCCGACTAGGCTATGGCGATGTGAGTAAATACACTGCACATCCGCTTACAAAAGTCATATCCAACGTAGTAGATATGCCTGCAGCATGGGCGCTTGCAGAAGTTCGTGAAGCGGAGTACCGCAAACTTATTCCGCCAGCAATGCAAAGCGACTACACTAAAGTGGTCAATCGCAGTGAGTTTTGTACCCTTGCGATTATTTGCATTGAACAAAGTATGCAAATGACGATAGATGAATACCTCGCTTCTAAGGGAATGGCCCTTACTGCTTCGGCATTTATAGATCTTAAAACACTCACGCCACAAGCACAAAAGGATATTCAGGCTGCATTTAATCTGAATATCGTAACGGGCACCGGGCCAACGACCTTTGAACCGACTAAACCCATTACTAGAGAGCAAGCTGCAAAAATGCTAACCGCTACAGCAGAAGCTTTAAATGTTTCTGGCAGTTTTGACGCGCCACCTTTTGCGGACCAAACTGAAATATCCAGTTGGGCTAAACCTTATTTGGGCTATGTCATCGCCCAAAATATTATGGGTGGTGTGGGAAACGACAGATTTGATCCCAAAGGCGGTTACGAAAGGCAACAAGCTTATTCTACAATGCTGCGTCTCTACAAAAAAATGACTCAATAACAGTATAAAAGGAGCCCACATTGGGCTCCTTTTTCTGGATATCTAAACTTTAAAGTGAAACTTACATGATGCGATAGCGCTATTTTGATTTTTTTGGTCCTTGCTTACGTCGACCTTGATCAGTATTTCCAGCGCCTTTTGGCTTTAAGCTATCTTCTGTTTGGGATTTGCGCTTGTCGCCGGCTTTAAACTTACCCTTGCTTCTCGCTGTTGCCTTTGTTTCTGCTCGAAAGGCTGCACCCTCTGCGGCCTTCTTGGCAAGTAACTCCGCTTTAGCCTCTGCTTGCTCCTCGGTGTGCTGTTTTACTGTCTCTGGCGTCTCGAGGCACATTTGACCGATAACACCTTTGCGGAACTCATCCAAAATCAACCGGGCCACGCGATTGTAGTCTACATTGTCCTTAGAAAAGATACAGCCGCGCTTTAAGGCGATGGCTTCCATTACTTGTGCGGGTTCTAGACCCTCCACTTCAACTTTGTAGCGCTCGACAAAGAGATTGCCATAACGAGGGAGCATGTCGCGCAAAAAGTAGAGTGCCACATCTTCTATCACGAGTATTTCATCTCGGATTGACCCCGAGTAGGCCAAATTGAGACCAACATAGGTGTCGTCGATCTTAGGCCATAAAATTCCCGGTGTATCGAACAGTTCAATATCTTCGCGCACGCGTATCCACTGCTTGCCCTTGGTCACACCTGGTTTATTGCCTACTTTTGCCGCTTGTGTGCCAGTAAGTGCATTAATTAAACTAGACTTGCCCACATTGGGAATTCCTATAATCATCATGCGTATCGCACGTTCTTTTCGATTTTGGCGGGCGAGTTTCTCGTAGAGCACATGGCTCGCCTCTTTTACAGCGCTTAATAGCTGAGCAGTGCCCTTGCCGTGCAAGGCATCTATGGGAATGGCTGTTATGCCTTTTGCCTTATAGTATTCGATCCACATGCGCATCGCCGCGGGGTCTGTAAGATCGCTTTTATTGAGAGCCACCACACGAGGTTTGTCGGCCACCAAGCCATCGAATACTGGATTTCTACTGGAGTAAGGCAGCCTCGCATCCAGCAGTTCTACCACACAGTCTACCAGCTTCAAGTTATCGCTGATTAAACCGTGTGTCTTTTTCATGTGTCCTGGGTACCAGTTGATGATCATGGGAATCCTCCTTGTGGTCAACGTGCTAAAAAACCAGTTGATGCCTGATGGCTACAACTGGTTCTCGCACGTCTAATGCTGTTGCAACGCCATGCATGGCCTTGCGAATGGCTAAATGATTATCGGAGCAATTCCTTAACTTTAGCAGACTTACCAACTCTGTCTCTAAGGTATGTGAGCTTCGCTCTTCTAACTTTACCGCGTCTTACGACTTCGATTCTCTCGAGTTTAGGCGAGTGAATTGGCAAAGTTTTTTCAACGCCTACGCCGTAAGAAATTTTTCTTACTGTCACGTTCTCGTTGACGCCGCCGCCTTGTCTTTTGATGACAATGCCTTCAAAGATTTGGATACGCTCGCGCTTACCTTCTTTGATCATGATGTGCAGCTTCACTGTGTCGCCAACGTTAAATGGCGTAATCTCAGCTTTCATGTTTTCTTTTTCAAGTTGTTGAATAATTAATGACATATATTTCCCTCCCCTCTTCATAGACGTTCAATACTTCTGTGAGCAGCGGAACGTCCGTAATCACAAAATCCATTATATCACATAGGTATTACCTATACAATAACTTTTTTATCTCCCTTGGGAGTTTGGGCGCCAATAATTCTTTATCCATTTCGGCCCGCATATAGGCCTTCACCAATCGCTTGATTTCAGCCTTCACAGCGCCTCCGACAACCGAGTCCACATGTGCCCAAAAGAGTTCTGGCCTGCGTTCAAAGGTGAGCTTTAAGGATTCACTATAGCGCCATAAATCGATTTCTGCGTGATTGCCACTGAGCAGTATACTAGGAACTTCAAGGCCCTCAGCGACGGCCGGTTTGGTATAGTGCGGGTATTCGAGTAACCCGTTGCTAAAGCTGTCTTCTTGATGGGAAGCCTCTTTGCCAAGTACCCCAGGAAGCAAACGAACGGTAGCGTCTATAAGCACCATAGCCGCCAACTCGCCCCCTGTAAGAACATAATCGCCAATAGAAAGTTCTTCATCCACATATAAGTCTAAAATCCGTTGATCAAAGCCCTCGTAGTGACCACAGAGCAAAGTGAGATGGTCGCACTGAGTAAGTGCCTCCACCCGCTTTTGAGTCAGTGGTGCACCTTTGGGGCTCAGATAAATAACATGGCTTTTTTGATTCTTATGAATGTGAGCGAGGGCTTCTTTTACAGGATCGACTGTCATAACAAGACCAGCGCCGCCGCCATATGGCGAATCGTCGACTTTCTTGTGTTTATTAAAGGCAAAATCTCTATAGTGATAAATATTTAATTGGAGTTGACCTAATTCTTGGGCGCGTTTCATCATGGATTCAGCCATGCCCGCTTTAATCATATCTGGAAATAAAGTGAGCACATTAATGCGCATCTTTAATACCCTCAAGCAACTGGACGACCAACCGCTTTTCTTCTAAATCTACTTCTATTATAAAGGCATCCACAAAGGGCATAAACCATATGGCGCCATTTTCTTCAATCTCTAGTACATCTTGCATTTTTAACTGCAATACATCTTTAACACGGCCATGCAAAGCACCGGATTCATCGAATAGTGCAAGGCCAATAAGGTCTGCTATATAGAATTCTTCGTCTTCGAGGTCGATACCTTGGGTTTCTCGGTCTACGTAGATTTCTCTTTGCTTTAAGCCTTCCACTTCGTTGATGTGATTAAAACCTTTAAATTTAAGAATAACCATGTTTTTTAGATACTTGACATGTTCTATGGTCAGTGGCTTTGTAAATTGCTTGTCTAAATATACGCAACCCACTTCTTCGAAGCGCTTGTGATCGTTTGTATACGGATAAACCTTTACTTCACCTTTGAGGCCATGCATATTAACAATTGTACCAATATGAAGTGCTCTAGACACATTAAACTCCTTTTCACGCGATAAAAACCAGTCGCAAATGCCGCAGGCAGCTGAGACTGGCTTTTTAGCACATTATTACTGGAGAATCTCTACGGAAACACGTTTATCGTCGCGTTGTGCTGCCGCTTTGACCACCGTGCGAATCGCTTTTGCAATACGCCCTTGCTTGCCGATAACCTTGCCCATATCTTCTGGTGCCACTTTGAGCTCCACGACGATTGCAGTGCCAGTATCGGTTTCAGTGACCACCACTTGATCTGGATGATCCACCAATGAGAGTACAATTACCTTGACTAACTCACCCATTTGTATCCTCCAATGGCTCAATATGGGCCAACGCCAATGCATTAGCCCACTATCTCACGATGCTGAATCAGATTACTACTTCTTGATATCGAGCTTGTTAAACAACATCTTGACTGTTTCAGTTGGCTGAGCGCCTGTGTTGAGCCATTTGATTGCCTTTTCAGCGTCAATCTTCAACTCGTTTGGCTCAGAAATTGGGTTATAGTAGCCAATTTCTTCGATGCAACGGCCATCACGTGGAGCTCTAGAGTCTGCAACAACTACTCTATAGAAAGGTTTTTTCTTAGCGCCCATTCTTCTCAATCTGATTTTAACTGCCATTTGTTTTGCCTCCTTATTGTCGTAAAGCGAATTGTAATTTAATTAAAAGGGCATTTTAAAGCCGCCACCCTTTTTACCGAACATATTGGGCATACCTTTCATGCCCTTCATACCGCCTTTGCCCATCTTGCCAAACTGCTTCATCATTTTTTGCATATCTTCAAATTGTTTGATGAGGCGATTGACATCGGCAACAGTGGTTCCAGAACCCGCTGCGATACGCTTTCTGCGACTCGCATTTAAGATGCCAGGTTTTTTTCGCTCCTTGATCGTCATACTTTGAATAATTGCCTCGGTGCGCACCAGCTGTTTGTCGTCGACATTCACATCCTGGAGCATTTTTTTGTCCATACCCGGAATCATTTTAAGTAGATCTTGTAAAGGGCCCATTTTTTTCATTTGCTGCAATTGGTCGAGAAAATCTTCTAAATCAAATTCGGCCTTTTGCATTTTGTCTGCCATTTTAAGCGCTTTTTCTTCATCGATGTGCTCAGTCGCCTTTTCTATAAGACTGAGTACATCGCCCATGCCTAAAATTCTACCGGCCATACGATCTGGGTGAAACTCCTCGATTTCGTTGAGCTTTTCACCGACACAGGCAAACTTAATGGGTTTACCTGTAATGGCACGAACAGATAGCGCAGCACCGCCACGGGTATCACCATCTAGTTTTGTCAAGATGACACCATCGAGTGACAGATTCTCACTGAAGTGCGTCGCTACGTTGACTGCATCTTGACCTGTCATTGCATCGACTACCAAGAGTATTTCTTGAGGACTTATTGCCGTTTTGATATTTTGTAGTTCGGCCATAAGGACTTCGTCGATGTGTAGACGCCCTGCGGTATCGATAATGACTGTATCTAGAAAGAGGCGCTTGGCTTCTTCAATACCTTGTTTTGCTATCTCGACAGGGCTCACTTGGTCGCCCAGGGAGAAGACCGGCACACTTAAACTATTGCCCACCACTTGGAGCTGCTTGATCGCCGCTGGACGATAGATATCGCAGGCCACCAGAAGTGGTTTTTTGCCTTGCTTTTTTAAGATGCCAGCAAGTTTTCCTGCAGTGGTAGTTTTACCTGCGCCTTGAAGACCAACTAACATGTAAACCGTAGGTGGTTTTGATGAAACCGTAAGTTTTACATTGGTTTCGCCCATGAGCTTAGTGAGTTCTTCGTTGACGATTTTAATAACTTGTTGACCTGGTGTTAGACTATTGAGCACCTGTTCGCCAATTGCGCGATCGGTGATGGTTTGTATAAAATCTTTGACAATCTTAAAATTGACATCTGCTTCGAGTAGCGCCAGTTTAACCGTGCGCATTGCATCTTGGACGTCTTTTTCCGTGAGTTTGCCGCGTCCGGTGAGCCCTTTAAAGGCGGCCTGCAGCTTCTCCGAAAGGCTTTCAAATACCATGGGAACTCCTTTTCGGTTATCTATTACAGGGCGAGTATTTCTTGAACATCTTCGACAAGCAGTGAAAGCGCGCTTTTTTGATTCGGCATTTCTAGTTGCTCCCCAATTGCTTCGATTTTAGTGATGAGCTTTTCGAGTTTTGACTGACGCTCTAAGTAGCGCGTTATAAGACCCAGTTTTAACTCGAATTCGTGGAGCTGTTTGTCGCATGTTTTGATGGTGTCGTGCACCGCTTGACGGGAAATGCTCATGGTTTCACCAATTTCTACGTGACCATAATCTTCTATTAAAAAGAGGTTTAGCACTTCTCGCTGTTTTTCGGTGAGCAACTCACCATAAAAGTCGAAGAGCTGCGTGAGTTCGAGTTTTTTTTCAATCATCCGTTACCTCTCGTCAAGCTTATCA
>CALFXQ010000426.1 GCA_937958285.1 uncultured Fusibacter sp.
GCTAGCCCGTTAATGCACAAAATTTCCATAAGGGTGTCCCTCGTGGCACGATTTAGCCACATGTCGGCACCAACGGCGCATGCCCCAACAAGCGGCGCACGCCCCAACAAGCGGCGCACGCCCCAACCGGCGGCGCACGCTCCAACCAGCGACGCACGCCCCAACCAGCGGCGCACGCCCTAACCAGCGGCGCACACCCCAACCGGCAGCGCACGCCCCAACAGGCAGCGCACGCCCCAACCGGCGGCGCACGCCCTAACCAGCGGCGCACGCCCCAACCGACGGCGCACGCCAAGCGCGCCGACATGTTCCATACTAAATCGTGCCATAGGGGACACCCTTGGCCTTTTTTTGTGCCCATAGCTAGCAATTTCAGGCCTTGCAAGGCGTGGTTCACCGAACCACGGAACACGTCCCCAATGGTATGTTGAGTATTGTTGAGTTTTGTTGAGTAAAAGCGAAATTGCCAGAATACACTGAATTATCTTATAGAAAGGGGTTCTAAGATGAAAAAATTCGCAGTATTGTTATTGGCAATGATGCTCGTTGTGGGATCATTTGCAGGATGTACAGGTCAAGGGGCAAGTGCATCAGATACAATCAAGATTGGTTGGATTGGTTCCCTCACAGGCGACCAGGCAATTTGGGGAACCTGTGAACTCAACACCGTCAAAATGCTCGTGGAAGAAACCAACGCAGCAGGCGGCTGGCTCGGCAAGAAAATAGAAGTCATCGGCTACGACACCAAGGGCGATGCCCTAGAGGCGGTCAATGCCACAAAGCGCTTGGTATCGCAAGACAAAGTCGTTGCCATTATCGGCCCTAATGCCTCTGGCCAAGCCATTGCCATTAGTCAAGTGTTAGAAGAAGCAGGCGTTCCAGATATCGCCACAGTGGCCACAAATCCAAAGGTAACCGTCGATGAAACCGGAAAGACAAAACCCTACAATTTCCGCGTATGCTTTATTGACCCTTATCAAGGTGCAGTAGCAGCAGGATATGCCTTCGAAGAACTCGGCCTCAAAAATGCGGCAATTCTCTACGACGTAGCCGATGAATACTCACAAGGTCTCACAGAATTCTTCGAAAAGACCTATACAGAACTCGGCGGCAAAATCGTCGCCAAAGAAGCCTTCAAATTTGGCGATGTAGACTTTAGAGCACAACTCTCCACCATTAAAGCCGCAAATCCAGAAGTCATCTTTATGCCATACTTCTTCAAAGAGGTTGCATTGTCGGCCCAACAAGCGAAGGATTTAGGCATTGACGCCACGTTAATCGGCGGCGATGGCTGGACTTCAGAGCAACTCCTAGAGATGGCAGGGCCTGCTGTTCAGGGAAGCTACGTAGTGAACCACTTGGATTTTGACGATCCAGATGTACAAGACTTCAAAAATGCCTACACGACTAAGTACAGTAGTCAAGTAGAACTCAATGGATATCTCGCATACGACGCATTTAAACTACTCGAAGCTGCTGTGACTAAAGCAGGCGTGGCTGAATCCAAAAAAATTGCACAAGCCCTTGCAACCGCAGAAGTACAGGGTATTACAGGATACATCAAAATCGATCCTAACACCCACAATCCCGAAGGTAAAGATGCTGCCATCTTAAAAATTATCGACGATAAATATGTGTTCCAGATGAAATACTCATTAGGTAAGTAATAGGTTCAACCACAAGGGCAGCAAAGGGAAAACAAAAGAACAGCAAAAGAACAGCAAATAAACATATAGAACCACAGAAGTTGGGGGAAGTGGCATAAGCGCCCTTCCTCCTTTTTATACACAGGAGCATTTGATTGATGTACAGGAGAAATCAACGATGACAACCTTTATTCAGCAGTTGATCAACGGGCTGTCGATCGGCGGTGTTTACGCCTTGATGGCAGTAGGCTATTCCTTAGTCTATAGCATCATGAACTTTAGTAACTTCGCCCATGGTGGCGTGATTATGGCAGGTGCCTATCTCGGCTTTTTCGCAATTTCCATCTTTGGCATGCCATTTTTGCCGGCGATGCTCGTCGCCACTGTAGGCTCAGGGCTCTTGGCCATCGCCATCGAACGCATTGCCTACAACCCACTCAGAAAACGCAATGCACCTTATTTATACTTTATTATTTCCGCTATGGGTGCATCTATCTTCTTAGAAAATTTTGTAATTGCCACAATTGGCCCCAATTTTAAGACCTTCCCCAAAGTATTCGATCCCACGCCATTTGCCATTGGGGATTTGGCTGTCGGGCGCCTCGATGTGGCCATGTTTGTCATATCCGCCATTGCTCTGCTGTGTCTTTTAGTGATTATCGAGCGCACAAAGACGGGCATGGCTATTAAGGCGACGGCTTACAATTTAAGGGCGAGCGCGCTTATGGGCGTCAACACGGACTCTATTATCTTTATTGTCTTTGGCCTAGGTGGCGCGCTTGCAGGAACAGCGGGAATTTTGTTTGGCATGAAGTACACGGTATACCCCCAAATCGGATTTATCACCACCAAAGCCTTTATTGCGGCAGTAGTGGGAGGACTTGGGAGCTTGTCGGGTGCTGTGATTGGGGCTCTGGTACTAGGGGTGCTAGAAACACTCACTGCAGGCTACATTTCGTCACAGCTAAGAGACTTAATTGCCTTTGCCCTCTTAATTGGCATGCTAGTGATTCGACCCACGGGCATTATGGGCAAGAACAACGAAGATAAGGCCTAAGGGGGACTTGAGATGGATTTTTACTACATAGAAGGCATCTTGATTCTATCGGGCATCAATTTAATGGCAGTGCTGGGGCTGTCACTTCTTACAGGTTTCACTGGACTGTTTTCATTTGGCCATGCGGGTTTTATGGCTATAGGTGCCTATATTTCAGCGTTTCTAACGACAAAACTCGGAGTGAACTTTTATCTGGCACTCACCATAGGCGCTTTGTCGGCGGCGGCCATTAGTTATGTCATTGGCAAGTTGACCTTAAAGTTAAA
>CALFXQ010000427.1 GCA_937958285.1 uncultured Fusibacter sp.
CATCTTCACGACTATTTAATTGCCAGTTCAAACCTGCCCGTCTTCAAAATGACTCGAACAAAGGGGCAGATGTTTATCGATGGTGGCTTCTACGACAATTTGCCGATAAGGCTAGCCCAAAGCATGGGTGCCACCGAAATCACGACCATAGAACTGGGTGCAATTGGAGTTAAGCGCATTCCAAAAGGTCTGAATTACCGCAGTATCGCGCCCAACGAAGACTTAGGGCCTCTGCTGGCTTTCACCGAAACGCGGGTGAGGCATAATTTAAAGCTTGGCTATTTCGATGCCATGAAAACCCTAGACGGCCTTCTCGGCAAGCGATTCTATGTGCGCCCGACTATCGACAACGACAGGTTGGCCCATGTTTTAGCAGATCTTCAGGTTGAGCCCTTACGTCAGATTGCAACTATTTTTGGCTATGAGGGCATGGACCCACGACGCTTCACCTTCGAACATTTACTGCCGAGGCTTGGAGATATTCTAGGCGTGGATACTCATGCGTCTTATGCTCAAATGCTCGTAGCACTAATGGAAGTAATCAGTGAGCAGTTGGGACTAGATCCCTTTGAGGTACGTCACCTCGAGCACTGGATGCAAGAGGTGCGGGAGCTTTATCGGCCAGGTGAAGTGAGCAGCCCAATGGGTTTGTTGGACAAGTTGCTGCCAGATAAGTTATTTTTGCAAACATCCGTTTTTGGCCATGCACAGAGACAAGCACTGCTTAGAACGGTTTATGAAAAACTAATATATGAGGTGAATGTATGAGTAAGACTTACAGAGAAATCTACGAGGCCTGGACAAAAGATAAGAGCTTTGACGAGGCATTTCGCAGAGAGCTCCTCGGCTTAACAGATGAAGCAGAAATTGAGGATCGTTTCTACAAGGATTTGTCCTTTGGTACGGCAGGTATGCGCGGTGTAATTGGTGCGGGGCGAAATCGCATGAACAAGTATATCGTCCAAAAGGCATCCCAGGGGTATGCTAATTATTTACTGTCTAAATCACCTAGTGCCACCTGTGTAATTGCCTACGATAATCGCCGCATGTCGGTAGAGTTTTCTCAAGAGGCGGCACGCGTCTTTGCTGCAAATGGCATCAAAACATTTTTGTTTGAAGGACTTAGAACCACGCCGGAGCTGAGCTTTGCTATACGTGAATTGGAAACAACTGGTGGTGTGGTCATAACGGCGAGTCATAATCCTCCAGAGTACAATGGCTACAAGGTATATGGACCAGATGGGGCTCAGTTAATCCCCATAGAGGCGGATGCTGTGACGCATGCAGTCGATGCCGTCACCGATTTTTCTAGTGTCAAGCTTATGGACTTTGTGGCTGCTGAAGAGGCTGGTTTAATTGTTTCATTAGGTGAGGCGATGGACCGGGCATTCTTAAGTGCCGTGAAACGCCAAATTAGAAAGCCCGAGGCATACAAAGTTCCCATGACCATTACTTTTTCACCTCTTCATGGTACAGGTGGCATGATCGTAGAGAAATTGATGATGGATTTAGGGGTGAGTGACGTTCACTTTGTGCCAGATCAAATGGTGGTAGATACAGAGTTTAGCACTTGCCAGAAGCCAAATCCTGAGGAACTTCAGGCCTTTGATGTCTCAAAAGCGTATGGCCAGTCCATTGGTGCTGACCTCTTAGTGGCAACTGATCCCGATGCCGACAGGGTCGGTGTTGTAGTCAAAGATCGATTAGGTGAATACGTGCCGTTAAATGGCAATCAAGTGGGTGCTCTGCTCACTTATTATCTTCTGAATGCAGGTCCTGTGCCTAAAGATGGCATGATTGTTAAAACGGTAGTAACGAGTGATTTGGGTCCTAAAATCGCCGCATCTTTTGGTGTAGGTGTTGCAGAAACGCTAACGGGATTTAAGTTTATTGGTGAAAAGATTAGAGGTTTTGAGACCTCTGGCAAGGGCAGTTACATTTTGGGCTACGAAGAGAGCTATGGCTACTTAATCGGCACCCATGCAAGAGACAAAGATGCAGTTGTCGCAACCATGCTTGTAATAGAAATGGCGAAGTTCTACCATGGTCAGGGCAAGAACCTCCTAGAAGTACTTGAAGAAATCTATCAGCAGTTTGGGTTCTTTAAGGAGCATATGATTTCAAAAACGCTGGCAGGCAAACAGGGCATGGCAATGATTGGCGAGATTATGGCTCTACTTCGCAATCAAGCAAAAGAACTTTTTAGTGACTTTTCACTGGTACGTGCTCAAGACTACGAAACTGGGATTGAGACGAATTTGCTCAGTGGTGAAGTAAAAACCTTGGATTATCCCGCATCTGATGTTCTTAAGTACTATATGGCAGATGGTTCTTGGTTTGCGGTTCGTCCTTCTGGTACTGAACCGAAGATTAAATTCTATTGTTCGGTGCAAGCACCAACAGCCACGGAGGCTCACGGCACCATCGCCTCTCTAGAACGTGCCATAGGGGGCGTGTTCCCTGGTTCGGCGAAGTAAACGCCAGAGGGTTTGCTATTGCTAGTTTTATCATTTGATTATCTGTGAGGCTGTCCCCTCTGGCACGATATAGCGCACATATCCATGGTCCTAGGGTTGCCGGATATGTGCGTTTCGCCGAACGGGTAACACGCCCCATTTTCAAAAAAACGGAGCTGTGCATCGGTCAGTAACGACATTGCATAGCTCCGTTTTTTTGCATAGATAAATCAGCGCGACCGCGCTGATTTGCCGTTGACCCTGTTCTCAGAGGCAAGCGCGCGAATGACTAAATTGTGACTGTGTCCAAGTACACGCCCCAGCTGTCTTGTGCTGGTTGGATAGGCTTCATATATTCGGCAAATGACCCAGTATCTTTTACAAGCATTAATACTCACTCGCCGATTCACAAGGGATTTACGTGCCTCAAAATCATGCAGACTCAGTGCCTCACACTCCTCGTTTAACCGAGAGAGTGTGACCTTAATTTGCTGATAGTAATCTTGATCACTAGGAGCAACTGGGCCATCTAAAAGAACAGACAGGTTTGTGTGCGTTGTGGCTTTGCTAAACGGATTGGCAGGAGTTCGCTCAAATTCCATGTACTTTTGATAGAGGCTGGCAGTGGGATAGTAGTTGTGAATCCAGTTTGTATTGACGATATGGTTTAAATTCTGGGTGAGGTTATGCTTTGTGCCAGAGTATGAATTTAGGTATGTGTTATGGCTCGACCACCGATAATTTTCACAAGTGCTTGACAGACCAGCCCTCAATGGATTTTGATGGATGTAATGAAGTGTTGAAATGACTTGTGCGTAGTCCTGTATCGGATGGCTGCGATAGCGATTATCAAACAAATGGCCCGTACGTTCATATTTGAAGTTATGCCAACGGGCATAATCTTGCGCAATAAACTGCATGATTATTGCAAGTGTATCGATCTTGTCCACTTGAATTAACAGGTGAACGTGATTTGACATCAAACAGAATCCATAAAAAGCGACATTTTCATTCAATAGCGCCGCTTGCATACATTGAATGTAAAATCTATAATCCTTCTCATCCAAAAAGAGATCCCTTTTGTCTATTCCCCGCTGCAAGACGTGATAAATTCCTTGATAACTAATGGTTCTAGCATTTCGTGGCACGCTAATCCTCCTCGACACATTCAGACATCCTCGAAATTAGTCTAAATGATTCGAGAAAAAATGTCATCACTTCAGCGATCAAGTGTGCAAATTGCAGAAAGCACCAAAGAGCATACCAATCATTCCTACTTTACTCAGATAGGATTCCCGTTGCATAAATACTATGATAAAATGTGCCATGAGGGACACCCATCCCGAGAATGCACCTCATTCTAAAATGACAACTCAGACTTTTCAATAGATTTACCAATCTCTCTCCCAGTTCCCAGCGAACCACCAGAACACGCCCCCAAAGGAGCATTATGCAAGCTTACGTTACACGCACACGCCTTATGGGCGTCGTAGCAGGATACATCACCTATGGTGAACCGAATCATTATGATTTTTTTCATGTAGAGTTTGAATCTTTTGGCCTAGACCGCTTCGACCAATTGGTAGCGCCCAGCTCCACCGATGTGGCACATATGAAGGCAGAGGTATTCGGAGGCCTCGGTGGCATCTTGGTACCCGTCACGCCAGACCAGCTTCTGCAACTCATCGTCGCCGCTTCGGCTGTCAGTCCGGACTCTGCAGAACTTGCAGCAGCACTGAAAAACTCCCCGTGGCTCCAACAAGCACTGGGGTCAAGCGAAAAACCCATATACCAACGCTTTAATAGCCAGCACTTTTCAGAACTAATGAATGCCTGCTGCGAGGAACTTCGCAGTCCCTTTGAGTACATCCATTACTTTTTAATGCGCTATCTTGGACAAGACAATATTTATTTGCGCTATGCACCACAAGGATATGCTTTTTTAAATGATCGCTATACGTTGATGCGCAATCACCTGCAGCGCCAGGATGATGACAGCTATCACTTTTCTGCCCTTGGTCTTTCCGAAGATTATGCTTTAATCGAAGGTACAGTCACAATTGATGAAGGGATTGTTGAAAGTTTTACAGTCGATGTAGAGAAGCCACTTACACAGCTTGAAGCCTCGTTGCTACTAAAAAAGCCGGAGTACATTTATCTTTACGACGTAGATAAGACCACAGTGGAAACGCTGCTTGCCTCTGAAAATAAAGCGTTTGCAGTCAATCTATACCCACAAGGTAGGCTCTACACATGTTATCGTCAACACAACGATCACGTGAATGCCAAGACTTTTTTCCTCAATGGAGATGTGGAAGTTTATTTTTACTTTACAGATAGCCAGCAATTACTTCTTGTGGCAGACGACATTCGCGCTCTAATAAAGTGGGACGATTATCTCGAAAATCATTTTGGAGAGGGTGTCGACAAATATGAAGAATGGAATTTTGACAGCCCAATTCTCTATAGCTTTATAGATTCACCCTTTGTAGATTTTGACGATTTTATCGCATCGGAGTAAATATGGACATTTTAACTCAGATATTTGTTTTGTTCTCATTAATCATACTCGGCTACATCATTAGAAAACTCGGCATCGTTACTGCCGCTATTAATCGAGAAATCGGAGCCCTGGTTCTCAATGTAGCACTCCCTGCATTTATAGTATCCTCCATGGACTTTCCCTTTTCACTGGATGTTCTCAAAGATAGCCTATTGCTCATCGTTATTTCCTTTGCGGTCTATGGTGTATCCATCCTCATTTCAAAAGCATACACTCGTCTCACTAAGGCAGAAGGCTCTGGACGTCCCGTTTTGGAATATGTAATCACATTCTCAAATTCGGGGTATATGGGATATCCAGTAGTCTATGAGGTTTTCGGAGAAAAGGGTGTTTTCTATGCTGCCATCTACAATATGGCCTTCAACATCCTGGTCTGGAGCTATGGCGTAAACCTTTTGAGAGAAAAGGGAACTGCAGTGCAAATGGACTTATCAAGTAGATTAAAGAAGATATTTAATCCAGGTCTAATCGCCTTGATCATCGGCTATACGATATTTTTAACGGGAGTAAAACTGCCTGCAGGTATAACAAAAGTACTTGAAATGGTGGGTAGTACAACCACACCGCTCTCGATGATGTTCATTGGCTTTATTCTCACTGAGGTCTCATTCAAAGAAGCATTGAAGAATAGACATGTATGGGGTGTGAGTGCTCTGCGCTTAATACTGATACCAGCGGCTACGTTCCTCATATTAAAGGCATTGGGCTTTGAAGATCTTACCCTGATGATTCCTGTGCTCATTGCTGCAATGCCAGCGGCTGCCAACACTGCCATCTTTGCCAGCCAACTGGGCGGCGATTACCGCACTGGCTCACTACTCATCTTCATCACCACCCTTCTGTCGGTAATCACCATCCCCCTGCTAATGTACTTAATATAGGTACGGTAAGAAAACCGTTCTGCGACCGGTTTTCTTTTTAACTTATATACAAATAGAGACCCGTTCATTGAACGGGTCTCTATTTGT
>CALFXQ010000428.1 GCA_937958285.1 uncultured Fusibacter sp.
AGATGTCCCTGACCAAGTCGCTTAGAGATGTTGGCATTTATGCCAATGCCGAGACCCACAAAAGCTGCGACGATTAACAGTTGGAGGGGAAAGGCCAAAGAAACTGCTGTTAGAGCATCTTCTCCTAATCGTGCTACAAAGAGGCTATCGACAACGTTGTACATGGCCTGTACGAGCATGGATATCATTGCAGGTAAAGACATGCTTATAATCAGCTTTGGAATTGGCATGGAACCCAGTTTATTGCCGTGATGTTTTGAAGCGTTATTCTGATTTTTATCCATTAAGTGCCTCCTGAAGATAACGCTACACGAAAATTGCGCTTCTGGCAAGTAAAAATGGACCGTGATAACGCGCGTATACTTACTCAACAAGGGGATTTAGGGTATAATGTTAAATATGACTTAAGACTGGGAGACACACATGGAAAAATATATCTTATCCTTCGATCAAGGGACAACCAGTACGCGCGCAATCTTATTCGATAAGCGTGGGAGCATTATTAAAATGGCCACAAAGCCTTTAACGCAGTACTATCCCCAGCCAGGCTGGGTGGAGCACGACCCCATGGAAATCTGGGGCGCACAAATGGGTGTTGCCAGAGAAGTACTCGAATCTGCGGGTATTTCTACTACGGAAATCGCCGCAATAGGCATTACTAATCAACGAGAAACCACCGTTGTATGGGACAAAAATACAGGTAAACCCATTTCAAACGCCATCGTTTGGCAGTGCCGCAGAACGGCAAGCTATTGCGATCAGTTAGTCGCTCAAGGGCATCAAGATACAATACGACAAAAGACTGGACTCATGGTAGATGCCTACTTTTCAGGCACAAAGATCGCTTGGTTACTCGACCAAATACCAGGTGCAAGGGAAAGGGCAGAAGCAGGAGCGCTTCTCTTTGGCACCATCGATACTTGGCTTATCTGGAATATGACCCGTGGTCGCGTACATGTGACGGACTATTCCAACGCCTCTAGAACAATGCTCTTTAATATCAATACCCTGTGCTGGGACCAAGAACTCCTCGATTGGATGAGAATTCCAGCTAGTATGCTCCCAAAGGTTCGCCCTTCTTCAGAGGTCTACGGTCATACAGATGTGAATACCTTCGGTGGTGCCTTAATTCCCATTGCGGGTGTAGCAGGCGATCAGCAAGCAGCACTCTTTGGACAAGCGTGTTTTGAGCCCGGAATGGCAAAGAATACATATGGTACGGGATGCTTTATGTTGCTACAAACAGGTACGAAACCTGTGTTCTCCAAGCATGGTCTATTGACGACCATTGCATGGGGCATCGATGGCCAAGTGAATTATGCCCTTGAAGGATCCATCTTTATGGGAGGCGCATTGGTTCAATGGTTAAGAGATGAGATGAAGTTAATTGCCGAGGCATCTGACAGTGGGTATTTTGCTAGTAAAGTAAAAGATACTCAAGGTGTATACTTGGTACCTGCATTTGCGGGATTAGGTGCACCTTATTGGGATATGTATGCACGTGGCACCATTGTAGGACTCACAAGAGGTGCAGGTCGAGATCATATTATACGGGCGACACTCGAAGCGATTGCCTACCAAACAAGAGATGTATTAGAGGCGATGCAAGGGGATGCAAAAATAGCCCTTCAATCCCTTAAAGTAGATGGCGGTGCCACTGCAAATGACTTTTTAATGCAGTTTCAGGCAGACTTATTAGGTGTGAGTGTAGACCGACCACTTGTACTAGAGACCACGGCTTTGGGCGCTGCTTACCTGGCAGGACTGGCTACGGGTTTTTGGACCTCTCGAGAAGACATCATCAAGAATTGGCAGTTGGGAACGCGATTTGAGCCCCATCAAACCACTGAATGGCGAGACAAAGTTTACAGTGGGTGGACTAAAGCGGTCGATCGATCAAGAAACTGGGAAACACCAGAGACAGAGAGGGTGCATGACTAATTTTAAATGGATCAGTCGCACCATGGTCATTACTTGGATGGGATTAATCTTCTGGATGAGTGCCCAGACTGGTGAGACCTCTGGAAAACTCAGTGGTGGCTTGTTAGAAGTGATATTTAGCAGTATTCAAACATACTTTGGCCCATCATCCATAGATACTGAACGCCTGCATGTGATACTCAGAAAATCGGCTCATTTTTTTGCTTACTTAGTACTTGCATGTATTCTAGATAGAGCCATTGCGATTGAAGTTAAGACGGCACCTAGTCAGAGTAAATGGGCGATATTTAAAGCCCCTTTCAAACGCTATTTAATGGTTGTTGTCGTTTGTTTTATCTATGCGATTAGCGATGAGATTCACCAGGCTTTTGTACCAGGACGCGGCCCTAGTGTCAAGGATGTCTTAATCGACACATTGGGAAGCGCAACAGGATTGGCGCTAAAGGGTATCGCATTACTTACATTTCATTCAAGGAGAATATAAATATGTCACATTGGCTAGATTTGAGACCACATCAGCTCATCCTCGAAAAAGTGCTACACAGTGAAGCCAATCAATTGGTTTTTTCGGCCCATGACCACGAAGAATCTCTTTACTTTTACGAAGCAAAGCAAAAAGACGATGAAATTTCGGTTACCCGATTACATAGCACGCCTTTAAATCAATGGGGCGCTCCAGGGCAGGTGGTTTATTTCAATCAGATTATGTATCAAGTTGTTTATCATTTCGACGATAACGGCTTGAGAACGCGGGTAATTGGCATTTGTAGCAGTGATGGCAATATGCAAAGCATAACAACAACAAATGAACCAGAGCTCTTATTAGATCTTGAAGGCGAATATGCCATGGTCTTTTTAGATGCCTTTACCTTATTGGCGTTTTCTGTAGATGATAAAGATTTTTTAGCCTTTGGATCGGGCATTCCATCTGTAGATTCAAGCATAAAAACAGATACGGCCTGTACGCTCCAAGGACTTTTCCCCTTTTCTCCCATTAAAAAAGGTGGGTGCTTCGAATCGTGGCCATTATTGGCGCCACGCGAGTCTGTCATTAGCGCTTCCGAAGGTTGGGCGATCTGGGAAGAGGCCTTTAGTGAAGATTACGATAGGGCAGAGCGCGCCCTTTCTGGCGAGACACAGCCAGAGGAGGCCATTTGGTCCCTTAAATTTTGGCGTGATGCAGATACGTTAATTGGAGAGCGCATGCCGATTGCAATTTCGAAGTCCAATGGCTGGAGTCGCTTAATCGGGGTTGATTCTAAGGGAAGACTGTGGTTTCGCACTGGAGAGGTGCTCAAGGATCAAATGCAAAACGGCGATATTGTAGAGAGCCTCTGGTCGCTAAGTCTTGACGCACTTGAGCTATTGCAACCCATAGAACGTTATAAAAGACGCGCGCACACGCTTACAACTGCCGCATACGATAGCCATATGTACGTGAAAACGGGTGTTGGTTATGCCCTTTATCAGATGATTCGCACAGATCAGACCCTCAGTGTGAAGTCTCTATTTGGCGACACCATGGAACTTACCTTTCAAACCCAGAGCAAACATGCGCATTTCGAAGGAAAGTGGGCGAATGGGTACCTGTTTTCTGATTGGCATGAAGATGAAAATACACATAACATGATCGAGCGTCTGCACCACTGTGAGAGATGGCCAGATGCGCCCTGGACAATTACCGAAGGGGCGAGTGCAACACTTTCAGATGACTGGTGTGTCTTATGTTTAAAATCCTTGTAGTCGAGGACGACCCCATCATTGCAAAGACCATGGTGGATGCTTTAAATCAAAGGCAATACCAAGCTTCATTTGTCGAAGACTTTCACGATGTGATGAGTGCCTTTAACGCCCTCGAACCACATCTTGTATTGCTAGATATTTCACTACCCTATTTTAACGGGTTTCATTGGTGTGCCCAAATTCGTCAACGCTCTAAAATACCCATTGTGTTTATCTCTAGCGCTGCGGACAATATGAACATGGTTATGGCCATGAACTTAGGCGCCGACGACTTTATTGGCAAACCATTTGATTTACATGTCTTTGTGGCCAAGGTTCAAGCGATTTTACGTCGCACCTATGCCTATGGCGGCCAAGTTAACACGGTCGAGCACGGCGGTGCACTTCTAAGCCTCACCGAGGCAACCTTGAGTTATCGCACTGCAAAGATAGATTTGACCAAAAATGAGTTTAAGATGCTTCAAATTTTGATGGAGCAGCCTGGTAAAGTGATTTCCCGTGGCGATATGATGAATCGCCTATGGGAGTCAGAGCACTTTATCGATGACAATACATTGACGGTGAATATGACCCGGTTGAGAAAACGCCTCGAAGAAATGGGGCTTGTGGATTGGATTAGCACTAAAAAGGGAATTGGCTATGTCTTTAAGGAGCCCCTATGAGGATCTTTAAAGGTTTAGAGTTGGGTGCCATCCTATTTCTAGGGACTGTTACTGCGGCACTGTTTAGCGCGCTCTTTGTACTTTACAATATGCCGATTGAAGGTGTGCTGTACGGCTGGCTCCTCTTTGGCTACTTTACCTGTGTCTGGATTGCAATCGTGACAATCCGCAAGCAGAGGCAATTGAGAGACCTAGATCGAGGGCTTATTGACAGTAAAGCAGGACAATATCAAACTTTGCCTGAGGCTACCACAGCAGAAGCGGCCTGCTTTAGAGCGCACTTGCTCGAGCTGGGCGCTACGGCCTTAAAACGAGAAAACGAGGGGCAAAACCAAAAGGTGCAGCGCCAAGATAGCGTCACACTTTGGGTACACCAAATTAAGACACCAATAGCTGCCATGCGCCTACTTCTCGAGCAAAAGGAAGAAGGCATCCCCAGCGAGCAACTGGCAATGGAGTTGTACAAAATTGAACAATATGTTGATCTTGCTCTTCATATGGATAGACTAGAATCGCCGACATCTGATTTGCTTCTTGCACCACTTCAAGTGGGTGCCGTGGTCAAGGCCACCTTGAGAAAGCTGAGAATGCTGTTTATTGGAAAAGGACTCAGCATCGACCTTTCATTGCCAGAAGAGATGCCAGCTGTGATCAGCGACGAAAAGTGGCTTATGGTTGCAATTGAGCAAATTATCTCTAATGCCATCAAGTATACCAACAGAGGTGGCATTGCCATTTCTTTAGAGGGACCACACACAAGTGCCTATTTGCCAGCGCGCGTGCAGCATTGGAACCGAGGAATCAGTTTGAAAATTGCCGACACAGGTATTGGCATAGCAGAGGAAGATTTGCCAAGAGTCTTCGAAAAAGGGTATACGGGATACCATGGCCGCTTCGACAAACGGGCAACTGGCTTGGGCCTTTACTTAACCCAGAAGTCACTCGATATTATTGGTGCGGGTATTACCATTGACTCAAAGATTGGCATCGGCACTGAGGTTACACTGTGGTTTAAGCTCGATCCCATTTAAAGCCATAAGGCGGCAATCTTACAAACCTGTAAGGTTGCCGCCTTATTTTGTAAGCTACATCGATGGATATACAGGAATTGGTAGTGTATGATGGGTATATAGAAATTGAGTCGAATCCATCGACAATTAACAATCAAATGTAATCTAAAGGAGACTTTTATGACTTTATTAGCCGTTCAAAACCTACAAAAAATTTATCAGAATAGATTTGGAGGCGCTCAAGTCGAAGCGCTAAAACAAGTGAGCTTTACTGTAGAAAAAGGCGAATATCTAGCCATTATGGGGGAATCGGGTTCTGGCAAGACAACGCTTCTCAATATCCTTGCCACATTAGATAAGCCAACCCGAGGCGAAGTGCTGTTGTCGGGCAATAAAATGTCCAATCTTAAAGATCAGGCATTGACAGACTTTAGAAGAGAGCACTTGGGTTTTGTCTTTCAAGATTACAACTTGTTGGATACCTTCTCACTTAAAGACAATATTTTACTCCCCCTTGTGTTGGCCAGAATGCCATACGACGAAATGATAGCCCGCTTAACACCCATTGCGGCAAAACTAGATATTCTACCGCTTCTAGATAAATTTCCCTACGAAGTCTCAGGTGGCCAGAAGCAACGTGCTGCTGTTGCCCGTGCCCTAATCACACATCCAGATTTACTTTTGGCAGACGAGCCAACTGGCGCATTAGACTCGAAGTCCACAGAGCAACTGCTCAAGCAGTTTTCAACCATTAACGCAGAAGGTCAAACCATACTGATGGTAACCCATTCTACAAAAGCCGCCTGTCATGCGAAGCGCGTACTCTTTATTAGAGATGGCGAGGTGTTTCATCAGCTTTACAGAGGCAACTTATCACAAGATCAGTTCTACAATCGCATTTCCGATACGCTAAGTGTATTGGCAACTGGAGGGCAGCTTTATGACAAAGCAGAGTAATATCAGTCTGTATGCAAAACTTGCCAAGAGCAATCTGGTTAAGAATAAGCAAATCTACTTGCCATTTGCACTGATGAACATCTTTCTGGTGGCGATGTTCTTAATTATTCGAACCATTTCTCTAGATCCAGGAATGGCTAAAATGAGTGGTGGTGGCACACTGAAAATGCTAATGGGCTTTGGCGTTGGGGTGCTAGTGATTTTTTCTGCCGTATTGGTCTTTTACACCAATGGCTTCTTGATGAAAAGGCGCAAAAGGGAAATTGGACTGTATAATATTCTTGGCTTTAGTAAGCGCCATATTGCAAAGATGATGTCTATTGAGACAGGTATACTCGCAACACTCTGTACAGCCATAGGTGTTTTTTCGGGGCTTGTACTCATGAGACTTATGCACTTGATGCTTTTGAAACTAACGGGTTACCCCATCACCTTGGGCATGCCCATCTCGCTTCAAGCGATGGGGGAAACTACAGGTTTGTTCTTCCTTTACTTTATTGTGGTGACTTTGTACAACTTGACGCACATTACATTTGCAAAGCCTATAGAGCTAGTAAGAGGATCGCAAGTAGGTGAAAGAGAGCCAAAAACACGCGTACTTCTCGCACTGTCTGGAGTAATCGCCCTTGCTGGTGCCTACTACTTTGCCGTCACAGTGGAGTCGCCTATTCAAGCCATCACCGTGTTTTTCTTGGCTGTTATTGCCGTTATTTATGGCACATATGCACTCTTTACAACAGGCAGCATTGCACTTTTAAAAATCTTAAGGCGCAATCATGCTATTTACTATCGCATTCAGTACTTTTCGGTGATCTCAGGCATGCTCTATCGTATGAAGCAGCATGCAGCGGGCTTGGCAACACTGTGTATTCTCTCTACAATGGTCATGATTTCAGTTTCTACAACCGTTTCTCTTTATGCGGGTCTTGAGGACAGTCTCGATAAAAACTACCCCAGAGAGATTTCAATTCTGGTCAACGATGCACCGGTAGAGATTTTAAGGGATTTGCAAGGGCATATGACAGAACAAGCTGAGGCTGCAGGGGTGACATTGAAAAATGCCGTTACCTCAAAGTCATATTTTTTAATAACCAAATGGGACAATGCAAATAGAGCATTTGAAGTGGTAGAGGACTTTTCGCCGATGGAGATATTGCCATTACAGCTGATGGACAAAGTGACCTACGAAGGGTTATATGGCGATATTGGCACTTTCGAGAAGCCGATTTTAGCCACAGATGATACGCGCATTCTCTCCTATTACAGCACAGAAGGCGCTGACCATGCCATCGATGTCTCTGATGAGTCATTAGCACTAGAAAAAGTCATGTCGTTGCCCCAAAACGTCACAAGTCAAATTGGCGTCGGCGCCATGCTCGTCTTTGCGGATTTTTCAGAAATGGAGTCGTTTTACAAGCGGGTATCTAATGATCCAGCATACGGCTTAATGTTAAGTGTGTCAGCAGATGTAGAAGGCAGTGAAACCTCAGTTCAAGGATTTTCAAACTGGCTAAAAGCACATGAATACGACCAACAAGACACATACTTTTCACGCGTAGAATCAAAAGCTGCTGCAAGAAAGGAATTTACAGACTTCTATGGCGGTATGTTGTTTTTGGGAATCTTTTTAGGGCTGCTATTCTTGGCTGCAACGGTAATTATCATGTATTATAAGCAAATTACTGAAGGCTATGAAGACCAATCGCGATATGAAACCATGCAGAAGGTGGGAATGCACCACCGAGAAATCAAGCAAGCAATAGGCACCCAGACAATTATTGTGTTTTTTTTACCCCTTGTGGTGGCGACGATTCACATTGCCTTCTCCTTTAATATCGTAAAAAAGATGCTTGCCATTTTTAACTTCACAAACGTCAACTTATTTGTGTTTTGCAGTATTGCCACTTCGATGGCATTTGCTCTAGTCTATCTCTTCTTTTATAGGCTCACTGCTAAAACCTATTTCCGATTGGTGAAATGGCATGCATAAAATATGGTAATTTTTATAGCAACTTGTTATAATGAGTTATCTGCTTTATTCTAGGAGGTAGCAATATGCAGCAGGCAATTTCCTCAGTGCTCTTTGCAAAGGCACAACGCTTTGTCGATGTGTTTCACATGCTAAATCGCGGTTTTGTATGGGATCATGGTCTTGTTAAGCAATTCGGTGCACTTACCTATGTACAACAACGGGAATCAGGTGTTCCCGATATAGAGCAAATCCAAGAGATGCGTCGCTATATCAAAGATAACACAGACATCTTTTCGTCGTTCAGAGGGATGAACGAGCTGATGACTGCGCTATTGGTTTATTTAAACCCCAAAAAAGAGGCGTTTTTCGATGAATCAAAAGAAGTGTTTAAAACACTAAAACAAGCGGGCTTTTCTGCCGGATATTATCTGCCGCTCACAGCCATTGCTGTTGCAGAGTCTATAAAGGGTGAATTATCTCTCTTAGATTTTCAAGTAGGTCGCATGCAACAATTTTACAAGGGATTTAAGAGCCATCACTTTTGGTTGACATCACAAGATGACTACGTTTATGCAGCGCTTCTTGCGAGTACGCCATTACCAGTTGACGATGCAATACGCGAAATTGAGCAGTTTTATATAGAACTCGCAGAAAACGGCATTTATAAGGGCAATGGCTTGCAGAGTCTCACCCATGTTCTGTGTCTAGGCGAACAGGACCACAGACAAAAGCTAGAAAAGACCTTGAGGTGCCACCGCCATTTAATAGCCAAAGGCTATAAGCTAAATCATTACCACTTGGCATTTTTAGGTGTTTTGTCTTTGGTATCAGATGCGCCAGAGGTTCTTATCGATGAGGCGATCGACCTTGAACAGTGGCTCAAGGTGCAAAAGGGGTTTGGTGGTCTCTCGGTAGATAAAAAAACCCGTTTTGTAATGGCAGCTTCTATTTGCATTCAAAATTATATCGCCAGTGGCAAGGTAGAACACCGCGCAATATTGGCCAATAGCATTCAGGCGATTATGATTGCAGAGCAAATTGCCATTACAGCAGCAATAATAGCTTCATCTGCTGCTGCCGCTTCGAGTAGCAGTTAATCACACAAAGAAAGAGAACAGGCTATGGCAAAAGTCATCATTGCAGAAAAGCCATCGGTGGCAAAGAACATTGCTCAGGCACTTGGCGCTAATTCCCGACGTGACGGTTGTTACGAAGGGAAGCACGTCTATGTGACCTGGGCTTTTGGCCATTTATTGGAGCTATATGACGTTAAAGACTACAACGAAGCACTTGCACAGTGGCGAATGGAAAATTTTCCATTTATCCCACAGGCATTTCAATACAAAGTGAAGTCCGAGTCTGGAAATCGGTCCAGTACAGATATGGGTGCACAAAAGCAACTCAATTCCATTGCGGCACTGATCGCCCAGCCCAGCGTAGATGGGGTGATTTTAGCGACAGACTATGACCGCGAAGGGCAAATTATTGGCGACATTATTTTAGAATACCTCAAGGTGACAAAACCCGTAAAGCGCTTGTTGCTCAACGAGTGGACGCCTCAAGAAGTGAACGAAGGACTCAAGAAGCTAGTAGATAATCAGACCATGTCACCACTGCGCGATGCTGGAATCAGCAGGCAATGGGCCGACTGGGTTATCGGCATTAACCTCACTTCTGCAGCGAGCCTTAAATATCAAAGACAGAAGGGCAAAACGCTGAATGTTGGCCGCGTTTTG
>CALFXQ010000429.1 GCA_937958285.1 uncultured Fusibacter sp.
AGAAGCCATACGTTCAGGCGACACTGGACAATTAGTGCTTTCAACCATTATGATGATACTGCTTCAGTCCATTCCCACGGCGCTTCTTTTTATTGCCCTTCAAGGTTTTTATAACGAGCGCAGTCTTCGCAACTTAGCCCTACAACTTTTGGGCGCCTTGGTCATCTATTGGCTGTTCAAAGATAAAGTCTCGCTAGCAGGCATACTTCTGTCCACTTTATTAGCTCTTTTCTTAATTCGCATAGCCAACCTCAGCGATGCTAAAACCGATTTTATTTTCCCCACCGCACTCATTGCTTTTCAAAGTTTTTTTGCCATGCACTGGCTGAGCCTGCTCCTGCCTCTTAAGCAATTTTCTTTCCCCATCCACGAAGTGCTTGAAAGTATGGCAAACGCCGTCGCTTATCTCGGTGGCGGAAGAACCCTCAGCTTTGTCGCCTTTGCCTTTTTTATTCCTTTTGTAATTGGCGCCTTTTCCACAACACTGTTTTTTAGAGTTCAAAGTATCAACACCCTCATTATCAAAGAGAACTACGACAAAGCCAGTGCCCTAGAAGGCATGCGCAGTAGTATGATGGCCAACCGCCTCTACCAGGAAATCCATACCCTTGCTCACGACCTTAAGACACCCCTTGTGACCATCAGAGGCTTGAACTCTCTGATGCAGCTCGATGACACGCCACAAAAAAAGGCCCTCTATACCGAGCGTATAGAAGGCGCTATCGAGAAGATGAGCGATATGATTTCCTCGTTTCTCTACGCAGATTCAAGACAATGGCTTTCACCTGATGCGCTTATGCGCTATGTAAGAGCCCAACTGCCCATAGAAGACGAAACTTTAGAGATTCACACGAAAATAGAAATGGACCTGCCTCAAATTTATGTAAATCAAGTGCGCGTTGCTCGCGGTATCGTCAACATCGTTGAAAATGCTCGATTAGCTCCATTAAATCCTCAAGGGACGAGCAAGCACATAAATATTGAAATACAATTAGACCCTGTTGAACCATTGCACTTGGCCATTATCATTTCGGACAATGGTGTGGGCATCCCCCAGGGGCTTCAGCAAAAAATTTGGGAAATTGGTCACAGCACCCGAAAGACTTCGGGTCTAGGACTTCCCTTTGCAAAGCAAGTCATAGAAGAGAACAATGGTACCATTCAACTAGAAAGCACTTACGGAGAGGGCACATGTGTGACCATTCGATTTCCGATTTCTAATGCAAAGGCAACCCCCTAGGAGGGCATATGGCTGAACATCTTTTAATCATCGACGACGATGAGGATATCAGATTTACATTAGAGGAAATATGCACCCTTGGCGGCTATACCGTAGAAAGTACAGCGCGGGGTAGTGAAGGCTTTGCGCGCGTTGTGGCGCGGCACTTCGATTTAATCATTGTGGACTATCACATGCCAGAATGGGATGGACTAACAACGGTGAAGCGCATTAGAGAGATCAATAACACCCTTGGTGTACTAGTACTCACAGTGGATGAGCGCCAAGAAATTGCAGATCGCTTTATTGCTGCAGGGGCAACAGACTTTGCACTTAAACCCATTAAAGCGGTGGATTTGTTGTCGCGCATACGCCTTAATCTTAGCATTACTGCAATGCAGCGAGAGATGAAGTCCAAACAGGAACAGGTATACTTTGAAAAGGGGATAAGCGGTGCGACACTCAAACTCTTTGTGGCCTATTTTAAGGAGCAGAGTGCCCCTGTACAGCTTGAAGATGTAGTCAAAGCTATGGGATTTGCCTACCAGACCACCCATCGCTACATACAATACCTTGTCGAACAAGGTGTGCTACATGTTGAGCCCCTCTATGGCCAGTTGGGTCGACCAAAAAACACTTACTTTTTAAGATAAAAGGACGTGCGTTTTCCTAAAACGTTGCATCGTTTTCCTAAACGAAGCATCGTTTTCCTAATTTTGATACCGTTTTCCACCTTGAAGAAAACCAAGAACACTGTATAATCAGGGTATAACAAGAAAACACATATATTCCAAGGAGGAAAACACATGTCAAACGTTATTAAACTGAAGTACGTCAATGAAGGAATCGGCGTCAACTTTCTAAATGAAAAAGAAGAAGTACACTACAAAGAAATTATCGACAGCATTAAACCACAAGTGTCTGAAGAAGTATCACTCGACATGGTTACTGTCAAATGGGATTTAGATAATATGATACTCGGTCATAGCGATCCAAAAGCAAATCAATTGCTCGCCAAAATCACATTGCAACTTGCAAGCTAAAAGGCGCTTATCTTTTTAAAAGATAAGCCCCTTTTATTTTTTGCGTTGAATTAAGCCATTCCCCTTGTTTTTTTTGTTGAAGTAGCGCTTTCTATAGCTGCAGTGCATGCACAAAGATTCTACTAGTCTATCGCCCTCAAAACCCTTTACTATTGCTTGCGCTCTCTGTGACGTGACAATGTCTTCAAAGTTTGCATTCAAATCGAGCAAGTTTCCAAGGGGAATTGCACCTTCTGCATCTAGACAACACGGCACCACCACACCAGAAGACAAGATGGCGATTTGGTGACGCAGGCCAAAGCAAGTACCTACTGTGCCTAAAAAGTCGTTATCCTGCGAAGGCCACTCAAAGGCATAGCCTTTACTGATATACACATTGCTGGTCAACTTTCCGCCTTTTGTATTTGTGTCGGTAATATAGATGGGATGACCTAAATCTAAATGACCCTCTATTAGCTCGATTATTTTTGCAGTCTCTTGACTTGGCACAAGATCTGCCCCACCGAAGTTCCAAAGACGCAAGTCAAATAGAATTTTTGTAGAAGCCAGTCCAGCCTTAACAAAATTTAAAACCATGATCAGGTATGCCATGTACTTTTGTGCATTTGCTTCTTCAAAGCTCTGCAAAGAAATATTAACGAGCCTAACGGCCTTGCACTTTAAAATGGTCTCTGCATGTACTGGCAGCAAGGTGCCATTAGTCGTTATATTGACCTGTTTATTGTACTTCTCACAAAGTCTCAGAATATCCTCAAAATGGGGATGATAGAGGGGCTCACCCTTAACATGCAAGTAAATATGGTCGCCATGTCCTTCTATTTTCGAAAGAATCGTTTCGAAATGCTCTGGGGTCATAGCTGCACTTTGTCGTTTACTCGGCGGACAAAAGGAACATGCGAGGTTACAAATATTTGAGATCTCAATAAATATGCGTTTGAATTTTTTCAATAGAACTCCTTAAACAGACCCTTTTCTCTTATTTATTCTATCATTATTCTAACATCAAAATCGCAGCAATTAAGACCTAAAGAAAAAAAAGAGAAATCCCATGAGAATTTCCCTCTTTCGTTGCGGTTCACTTATTTTTTTATAATGGAATCAATACTTGCTAGAGGCTTCACTTCAATCCATGCACCATTAGCGTTTGTCGTATCTACCTTGGAGAGGTTCATTTCTTGTGTACCTGCTCTCTTACCTGCTGTAAAGTCAATCTCACCGCCAAAGGGATTGGCTATGGGCGCAGATTCTAATGCATCCATGTATTTGTCCCATGTTATGACGCCCTCTACTCTCTTAAGCCCCTCAACAAAGAAGTGCGCTGCAATCCAGCCTGTCATTGCGAATACATTGTCTTTATAATCTGGAGTTTGCGTTGCGAAACGCTCGAGTTCTTTGGCACGATCACCTTCAAAAGACACCCAACCATTGCCATAGACATCGAATTTTCCGTTTATTTCATTGACAAAGCCCTGAGCAATAACGGGTGATACGTTTACATATGTGGTGATTACATCTTTATTTACGTTCTGAGCTGCAAGTTCTTTAATAATTGTAGGTATCGTCGCTTGTATTGCAGCACCAATGATAAAGTCAACATTTGCATCTTTAATTGCTGTTACAGCAGACGAAACATCTGTTGCACCCGCAGCAACTTGTTGAACCACTAGTTCTGCGCCAACTTCTGAGGCCATGGCCTCAGCGCCCCAGAGAAGGTCTTTTCCTGCGTCGTCATTAGTGTAAATCACGCCAATTTTTTTTGCGCCGAAGTCTCCCACTGCGCGGGCAATCATAATCTTGCCCTCGGTTTTGTAAATGGGCTGTACTGGGAAAATACCACGGCTCTCATCTGTTGCATTGTCGTTGTATAGCTGGCCAATACCTGTGGCAAAGTAGACTGCTGGTATGCCATATTCTTTGATGTCGTCTAATGTCGCGGCAACGACTGGTGTACCAAAGTGACCCACTAATGCAAAGACCTTTTCGTCTTCTACAAAGTTGGCCAATGCAGCCTTGCCTTTAACCGGGTCGAATTCGTCGTCTTGATGCTTAAAGATTATCTCACGCCCCTGAATACCGCCTTCTGCGTTAATCATTTTAAAATACGACTCTATACCTGCATTGAAAGGAACCCCTACAGGTGCAAAGGCACCTGAAGTCGCTGCGCTATTGGCCACGATGATTTGCGTATCTGAAATGCCCTGAGCCCATGTTTCTTCAACTTGTGCTACAGTTTCAGTCGTTTCACCTTCTGCAGTGGCATCTGTCGATTCAGCCTCTTGAGGCTTGGCGCATCCAAAGGTGCCTAGTGTTAGGATTAAAACCAATAACACCGCAATAATACTCTTAAACGATCTGTTCATTTTTTCCCTCCGTAGTATATGCGTTAGACTTAGTGTGCACCTAGATAAGCTTCTATCAGTTGCGGGTCTTCCTTTAACTGGGCTGCTGGACCGTGTATTTTGACGGTCCCAAGCTCCAGTACATAGGCATAATCGGCAATGCGCAGTGTTTGAGCTGCATTTTGTTCCACAATCACAACTGTGGTGCCTTCATTTTGTATTTCTTTTACTATGTTTAAAATATCTTGAACAATTATAGGTGCCAAACCCAATGACGGTTCGTCCAGAAGAAGTACCTTTGGACTAGACATCAAGGCCCTTGCAATGGCGAGCATCTGCTGCTCTCCGCCTGATAGTGTTGATGCCACTTGATTTTGGCGCTTTTCAAGCACGGGAAAATATCGAAATACACGGTCGAAATTCGCTTTGATCTCACTTTTTTTATTCAAGGTAAAAGCACCAATTTTCAAATTTTCCAAGACTGTGAAGTCGCGAAATACTTGTCGCCCTTCTGGGGACTGTGCGATCCCCAACTTTGCAATTGCTTCAGGCTCGGACCTGGCAATTTCTAATGTGCCAAATCGAATGCTACCACTCGCTGCAGTGACTAAGCCAGACAGCGTACGAAGGCACGAGGTTTTTCCGGCGCCATTGGCCCCGAGCAGTGCCACTATTTCACCTTCGTTCACGGTGATATCTATTCCCTTTAAAGCCTCGATGGCGCCATAGCGCACCACCAGGTTTTCAACAGTCAGCAGGGGCTTTTTCACACCGTCACCTCCAAACCTAGATAAGCAACTTGTACAGCCGGATTGGCTTGAATCTCTTTCGGGGTGCCAATGGCCAAAAATTTCCCAAAATTTATCGCACAAATCCTGTCGCAAACATCCATCACAAGGCGCATATCGTGCTCAACAAGTAACACACTACAGCCCAATTGGTCGCGAATGCCCCGGATGCGCGAGGCCAGTTCTAGGGTTTCCACATCGTTTAAGCCGGCAGCTGGTTCGTCTAGAATAATTAGTCTAGGATTCGACATCAATGTCCTTGCAAGCTCAACCTTTTTAAGTATCCCATAGGGTTGGCCACCTACTAAAAACGTGGCACGATCTGCAATCCCCAAGGTCTCTAAAATAGTCAGTGCCTTTTCTCGCTGCGCTTTCTCTTCGCGCCTATATTTAGGCAGGCGAAGGGCCTGGGCAAATAAGCTGCTAGAATAGCGAACATGGGCACCAATTAGCACATTGTCTAGTACGCTCAACTCTCGAATAAGCTCTACATTTTGAAAGGTACGCACAAGGCCAAGATCGATAATCTCATGTACTTTTTTGTCGTTGAGCCTGTGGGTCTTTCCATTGCGATCTGTGAAGTAAATGTCTCCCGAAGTGGGCTTGTAAAACTGTGTAATGCAGTTAAAGGCTGTGGTTTTTCCTGCACCATTTGGCCCTATTAAGCCAAAGACCTCTCCTTCTTTAAGGGAGAACCACAAATCATCAACGGCCTTCAGTCCTCCAAAGGCAATGGAGAGACCTTGAATATCTAAGACTGCTTTAGAGGTAGCCACCGCTGATTGTACTTTTAATACATTAGAGGCCTTGCTCACGGTTAACCTCCTTTTTCTTGGAAGGCGAGGTTTTTAATCTTACGTTGCCATTAGGACTAAGACCCAGCCTTTGAACCATCTTTATAATGAGCCTTTTAAGATCATAACCCGCGTAAATTAGTCCATTGGGATAGAAGATCACCACCAAAATAATCAAAACACCGTTGAGGATATAAGAAACTTGATTAAAATAGGGCAATTGTTTTAAAAATAAATCGGGAACAGCAAAGACAATAAAGGCGCCAAGTAAGGTTCCGTATATTGAGCGCAAACCTCCAATAACGATCATTGCCAAGAAATCCAAGGACAACTTGAGCGACCAAATACTCGGATAAGAATAGCGAATAAAGTGTACATACAAAACGCCTGCAAGGCTTGCGTAAATTGTAGCCAGCGCAAAAGCGATTAAACGGTGCCTAAGCAAGTTTACACCCATGGCCTGTGAGGCCGCTTCTGACCCTCTCATGGCATTAAGGGCTCTGCCTAGTCTGCCGTTCATAAGATTATAAGTCAGCAGCATCACAATAATGAGCACCGCTACCACAAGGTAATAGGTCGTTGTGCGATTTAATTCGAAGGTGCCAAAAAAGGTGGGATAATCGGCTTTCTTGCCACTAAATCCATTTGTAAAAACATTTAGTTCTTCGAAGGTCTTGCGCATCACTTCAGCTACTGCCAAGGTGGCTATGGCCAGATAGATCCCTTCTATCTTTAAAGATACTAGGCCTACAAGTATACCGAGCAAACTTGGGATAGCCACCGCAGCAATAATGGCCATTTCTATGGGCCACCCTAAGTCTTGAGTCACATAGGCGCTGATGTAGGCTGCAAGCCCCATAAAACCAGCAGTCCCCAAGGAAATGAGTCCTGAATACCCTAGCAAGATGTTGAGGCCAAGGGCTGCAATGGCAAAGATAAAAGTGCCACCTAAAGTTGTGATATAACCGACCTTAATAAAGCCCATCTTTGCAGCAAGCGGCACCAAGGCCAGTAAAATACCAAGTAAAACAAACTGTAAATATGGCAGTGCTCGGCTAAATTTATGTTGCGTGATGTCCATCGAATTTGCCCCCTAGACCTTTTTCACAACTTTTTTTCCAATTAAGCCATAGGGCCTAACTACTAAGAATGCAAGGATTAGAATATAGAGAATTTGTCCACCCCAAACAGAAGAGACGTAGTATAGCAAGAGGTTGCGCAAAATACCGATTAGATAAGCACCAAGAACTGGTCCATAGAAGGTCTGAAAGCCACCAAGCACAACGGCAACCAGGGCATTGATCTGAATCTCATCCATAAGTCCAAGGCTCACCGAAGTCATGGGTGCCACCATCACACCAGAGAGTACACCGAGGACCCCCGCCACCGCCCATGCGCCAAGAGTCACTGTTTTTGTTGGCACACCCATAAGTTTTGCTGTAGGTTCGTTAGAGGCAGTCGCCCGTACAGCTAAACCAACCTTGGTGCGCTGTAACACAAAAAAGAGCGCCAGCATCACTGCAAAGCCAAACAAAATATTGAAAAGACCATTAAAGGATAAGTCTGCACCTAAAACTTGAATATTTCCCTGTTCGATTAACTTTGGCAACCTAAGTGGGTCGACGCCAAAGAGCATGGGCGCTAGACCTAACATCACCATAACAAGGCCCAATGTCACAATTTGCTTGGCAACTGGTGACACTTTTTTTGTATGCCGAACAATCACTATATCAATAAGAAGACCCATGGTAATCGCAGTTGCCACACCCGCTAATATAGCCAACCAAAGTGGCCACTTTAAGGTGCCAAAGAAATAAGTGACCACGAATGTGTTGAACATGGCGACGGCGCCCTGCGAAAAATTTGTGATGTTGGATGTGCGCATGACAATGATAATACCAAGCGATGCCAAGGCGTATAGGCTACCTGTTTCTAAGCTTCTCAAAATCACTTGTAGAAAAGTACTCATTTCTTTAGCCTCATTTCCGATTGACAAGCAGCGCTGTTCCTTGCCCGCCACCTATGCAAAGTGTCGCCAGTCCCTTTTGGCTCTCGCGCTTTTCCATTTCGTATAACAGGGTCACTAAAATTCTCGCGCCACTGGCCCCCACAGGATGCCCTAGTGCAATGGCACCACCATTCACATTTACCTTAGACGTGTCTAGGTGTAAGTCTCGTAAGACCGCAATTGATTGCGCCGCAAATGCCTCATTTACCTCAAACAAATCCACATCCTCAAGCTGCCAATTCACCTTCTTAAGGGCCTTTAAGCTTGCCTCGTAAGGACCATATCCCATTATTTCTGGCTCTATGCCACTAGAAGCATAACCGGCAATGGTAGCAAGGGGTTTCAGCCCCAGTGCATCACACTTTTCCTTGCTCATCAGTACAAGCATCGCTGCACCGTCATTGATGCCAGAAGCATTGCCCGCTGTCACTGTACCTTCTTTCTTAAAGGCAGGTTTTAGTTTTTCTAATCCCTCTAATGTGGTGCCAAGTTTTGGGTACTCATCTACTGAATAAACCGCTTCACCCTTTCTCGACTTCACCGTTACCGGAGCAATTTCCGCTTCAAAGCGCCCGCTTTGCTGGGCAACTTGTGCCTTTCTCTGCGACTCTAGGGCAAACTGATCTTGCTCCTCTCGACTAATATGCCACCTTTCAGCTATATTTTCTGCGGTAATCCCCATATGAATACCGTGAAAGGCATCTGTGAGTGCATCTTTAATCACTGTGTCTTCTAGTGTCGCATTTCCAAGTCTTGCGCCATATCGACCCGTTGCCACAATATAGGGCGCTTGACTCATGTTTTCTGTGCCGCCGCAGAGCAAAATCTCCGCATCTCCAAGGGCAATAATCTGTGCGCCTAAACTCACTGCCCTTAAGCCCGAACCACAGAGCATATTTAGGGTTGTCGCATTGGCCAAGTGCGAAACACCACAACCTAAGGCAATTTGTCTGGCCACGTTTTGTCCCAAGCCACTCGATAGTATGTTGCCCACTAAAACATCTTCTACCAAGTCCGCCGAGACACCTGCCCGCGCTAAGGCAGCCTTGGCAGCTACTATCCCTAACTGAACTGCCGACACATCTTTAAAGATGCCGCCAAAACTGCCTACAGGGGTTCTTGCAGCACCTACAATTACAACTTCTCGCATAGTAATCTCCGTATTTTATTGTTTTGCTGGTGGGTTAAAGTGCAATGCTTAACGCCTTGTTCTTGAAACGTTTGGAAGGTCTTGA
>CALFXQ010000430.1 GCA_937958285.1 uncultured Fusibacter sp.
GTATGTATCGTATTGACAATCGGTGATGAAAAAAGCGAAAAATCGCTTCGAAATGCATTTGCGATGGGTTGTGATTCCATGATTCGAGTTGATGCTGATCCTTTTTACCTCAACAATATCCAAATCGGTGAAATCCTGGCTAAGGTGGTCAAAAAGGTTGGCGATGTTGACCTGATCTGTTTTGGGAAGAAATCCATCGATTTTGAATCAGGGATGACTGCGACAATGGTTGCAAAAATAATGGACCTTCCCTATTTGCCATCTGTATCGACCATAGATGAGTTAAATACGGAAGAAATAATCACTACCTTTAGAATTGATCAGGAAAAAATAAAGACATTGGTCAAACTTCCTGCAGTGATATCAATCAGCAAAGATTTCGCTGAACCACGTTTTCCATCTTTTTTGGGAACAAGAAAAGCAGCTAAAACACCAATTAGTGTCTGGACTTTAGATGATGTAGATCCAGGTCGAGTAAAAGACGCAAACCCAGATTTTTTTATCACAACAATACCTGTTAGAAATGTTCATACTGAGATGATTCGAGGCAACGACAATCAAGAAATCATCTCTATTCTCGAAGAAAAAATAAAGGAAGTGCTTCACAATAGCGAATTTAATCCTGTTAATTTGGACGGTGATACACAAAAGAAAATCGCACAAAGGCTTACCGTATATTATGAAGAGTTGCGTTATCAAAATGAAGAGCTAAAAAGGCTTAATTAAGAGCTTGAAAAAAAACAGCTAGAGTATGAACAGCTCTTTATGAATGCTCCGATTCCATATTTATTACTAGATGAGGACCTCAAAATAACAAAGGTGAATAGTGCCTTCAAACTACTTTTTAAAGAGGCACAGCCCCTCATTAACAAATCGCTTACCGACTTTATCTGCAAGCAATCTCAAGATGAATTCTATTTTGTTCACCAACAGCTTATAAAAAACAACGTCAATAACGAAACCGAAAGTCAGTTTATCGACATGTGTATCGATGGTACTGAAGCGCACTTTAAACTGTTTTGCAATATTATTAGCTACGAAAACAGGCGCGTTTTTCGGTGTTCTTTAATTGATGTTACTAAAGAGCGCAATTACCAAGATAGAACAGAGTATTTAAGCTTTCACGATCAACTGACGGGTCTATATAATCGTCGTTTTTTTGAAGAAGAGCTTATCCGACTAAACACTGCCCGCAATCTTCCTCTGGGCATCATTATCGCGGATGTAAATGGATTAAAGCTGGTCAACGATGCATTTGGACACCATCAAGGTGACAAGCTGCTCATCGAAACAGCAAATGTTCTTAAAAAAAGCTGTCGTCAGGATGATATCTTAGCAAGACTCGGTGGTGACGAGTTCATTATTCTTGCACCTAAAACCACTCAAGCAGAGATAAAGCGTTTTGTACATCGCATAGAGCACTTAACCGACAACATTGGCATTGAGGACTTAACGCTCTCCGTCGCCTTTGGATATAGCATCAAGACCAGTGCCGATGAGCCAATAGCGCTCCTGGTAAAAAAAGCAGAAGATCAAATGTATAAGAATAAACTCATCAACCATATGAGTCAACGCAGAAAAGTAATCGAGGGCATCAGCGCAACGCTACACGAAAAACACCCGGGCGAAGAAGATCATGCAAAGCGCGTTAGCTACTTTGCCCTTGAACTCGGAAAAGCGTTACAATTAGAAAGCAGTGTACTAGCAAATCTTCAAGCGGCAAGCCTCTTACACGACATTGGAAAAATTGCCATCGACTATAAGCTCATCGAAAAAGAAACAGCGCTTACAGCAGAAGAGTATTTTGAAATTAAAAAGCACTCTGAAATCGGCTATCGCATACTATGTACCTCTGGTTCTTTTTCAGAGATCGCAGAGATTGTATTGTCACATCACGAAAAAATTGACGGCACCGGATATCCAAGGCAACTCACCAAAGATCAAATCTGTTTAGAAGCGCGCATTATTTGTATTTGTGATGCCTTTGATGCCATGACAAGCCCGCGACCTTACCGCGATTCATTGTCAATCGAAGAGGCAGTCGATGAGCTCATCAAAGAGAGCGGAAAGCAATTCGATGCCGAGCTGGTAGACGTCTTTGTCCATCGAGTCATCACCCTCCAAAAACAGCGATAGCACCGATTTCTCGGTGCAAAGGCTCGCTGTAGCGCATTGTAGGGGATTTTACAATACGCAGTTTATTTAGATGGAATAATCAACTTCTGACCTGCTTTTAAGGCAGAAGTTGACTTTAATTGGTTTGCCGACAACAAGGCCTGAAGTGTAATTTTGTAGTTTGCTGCAATCTTGGCAAGTTGTTCTCCTTGCTTTACAATATGCGTGTTTACCTTTGGTTTAGAAACCACTGGTGCTGCAGATTGATTTGCAGGTGTGATATGAACATTCACTGGCGCGATATTCATCTTCACCTTTTCGAAGGAATATAAATCCGCCGCAGAGGATTGACCCCAGTAGCCTTCTGTGCCTTCGACTTTCGAGAATGTAAAGGCGAAACCTTCTTTTTCAGCGCCGAATAGGTATGTGGTCAAAGTCTTCAAGGCCACATTATCGACTAAGTCAAAACCAATAAGGTCTCTGAATCTTTGATTTGCTCCCATTGCGCCTCCCCATGTAGGCGCTTTTGTTTCGTTGTATTCATAACCAATGGTGGTATACTTGCTCGCATCCATTGCTGCCTTTTGAGTGGCCACATCGTATTGATCCGCCCCTTCTAGGTAAGTGACATAAAAATCTTTGTACTCAGATGTCTTGCTCGCCTTCGTCGCTTTTCTTGCATCTAAGACCACAACCCCAGCAGTACCCGCTACCGAGATTTTGCGCGTGACATTGTCGTAGATTAATGCGGTATTTTCTTCTACGCCAAAGGAAACCGGATATTTGGCTTTATTGTCATATGTAACAACCGACAATCTGCCTAGGCGTGCTTTGCGATCGAAATGTTGATCTACAATGCCCTCTTTAAAGAACCCCAAGCCTTTACTTACAACGAGACCACCTGCATTTTGATAATCCAATGTGCTAGCATCAAAGGACTTTGTATAACCAAAGCTCAAGGCAGATAAGCTATCGCCTCCAGCAATCATCACTTCACTCATAATCGCAGCTCCTGCGCTAGAGCCGCCAATAACACCGCCATCGCGGTAGACTTTCCAAATCGCATCGAGAACGGGAGTGTTGGATCCATCTGGATTTATAAGCACTTGTGTGATGCGAAGCTGATCGCCACCCACAAACCAAACGCCAGTTAAGCCCTCTACCATCTTTGCGACTTCTGGGTTTGTGCCATTTGTGGCCCACTTGGATTCATCGACTTCTTTTGTTTTCTTTTCATCTTTAACTGCAAGTGGCAAAGTGACAATTTGCTCAGGTTTTAAACCGTTGGCAACCATATCGTCGCGGAACATCTGAGCATATTTCGCTGGACTGCCACTCGCTGCTGGTACAACGCCAATTTTTGCTTTTTCAACACCGCCAGCACGGGCAATTAGCGCTTTGTACACCGCCGAATTATCCGCTCTTAAAGCGCCACCCACAATTACTAAGGAACCCTTAATGTCTGTTTCATTCGCTCCAAATACAGGTACCAAACTCATCAACAGCATAAAGACCAACACTACACTCAATCCTTTTTTCATGTCCTCTGCAGGGCCCGCTTCACCCTGCCCTCCTTTCTCGTCTTCACAAGCCCTTTAAACGCACTGGCTTAAAACTAGGCTTCAGAAAATGTGGCTTGCCAACATAACTGCTTATCTTTTACTGCAATATTGCCTTTGGCGATAACTAAATCGATATGCAGCGTTTCATCGAGGGCAACAAAGTCTGCATCATAACCAATCGCAATCCGCCCCTTACCCGCGAGCTTTAAAATCTCTGCAGGATTTTCTGTAATGGGTTTTAGTGCCATTTCCATCGGCACATCGAAGTTGAGATGTAGTGTTCTCACCGTATCCCAAAGCGTTCCCATACGCCCAACAGTTAACCCCACTAAGTTGCCCTTTGAGTTAAAGGCAGGTAAGCTACCCTGGCCATCAGAAGTGAGTGTCATATGCTCAATGGGTACGCCTGCTTCTAGCATGCGCTTAACCGCTTCTGCTGCGGGCACTTCGCCTTCTTCTATAAACTTCGGAGTTGTAGATGTGGTAAAATCCACATACCCCCCTGCCTTAGCGAAGCGAATGCCCTCTTCGAAGAGTTCAGGATTGCGATTCATGTGAGTTGGCAAAAACTGTGTAATGGGTATCTCCGTCGATTTCAATACATCCCAAAGCGGCGCTAAACCCTTTGCGCCATCGCCCAAATGAAGATTACATACACCGCATTTACCAGAGAGTTTTCCAGCTACCCGCGCATCCGATACTGCCATCGACAGAGCTTCTGTGCCTGCATGAGCACTGCGATGATCGCTCACTGCAATCTCGCCAATGCCAATGACACCTTCAATCATCATCAGGTCTTTCATAATGTCGCCTGTAACCGTTTTAAGTGGCAAGCGATATGATCCTGTATAACAGTAGGCGCTGACGCCTTCTTCTCGCAAGCTATACATCTTGGCGATAAGTCCTTCCATGCTTCTAGTGACTCCATCTGTTCCCAAGCAGCCAACTACCGTAGTGACGCCCGCTTGAATCATGTCCAACACGTCGAGCTCCTTGGTTCGGGTCTTATAGCTCCCTTCGCCGCCACCGCCACAAATATGTACGTGGGCATCTATAAACCCAGGTACAAGTCGGCGGTTTGACAGGTGAACATACTCTAGATTGCTAAAATTAGCTTTCAACAAAGCGCGATTTGCAGCATCGAGAGGCTCATAAATGCCAAGAATTTTGCCACCACCTACAAGTATTTCTTTTCTCTGAAAGCGCTCCTCAAAGAGCACCTGTGCATCGAGTAACAATAGCATCTTCTCACCGTCCCATATATTGATTAAATCGCTTAAGTAAAACTGCCCCCATGTCGCCTTTCGAAAATCCCATTCTCGTGTCGGCTTTGTTGGTCACGTATTCTAGCCTTTGCTTTCTCACATTTGCGAGCTTGAGCGTTTGCATCCAGTAATCTCCCACGTAGCCATTTGCAATGACAGCATCAACTTGTCCTTTGTCTAAGGCCTCAAGTAGCACCCTTTCATCGCTTCTCGCCACACGTTCGCATAGCTTGTATTGATCAAAGGCCTGATAGTAATTATAGCCTTTGACAACCCCCACTTTTAGCCCCTTTAAATCACTTAGTTGATCTAAGACACGATTTGGATTGGCATAGAAGTAGTAACGCTCTTCTTTTCTGTAGTTGTCGCTAAAGCTCAGGTACGCTTCCCTATCTTGGCGCTTCGATATGGCCGGCAAAATATGACTTAAGCCTCGCTGCATCATGGCGATTGAAGTATCCCATGGCACAATCACAAACTTCAGATTCAAATCGGGAAAAACCTCTTTTAACAGATTGATATCTAAACCGCTCACCGTCTGTGTTTTCTCGTCATAGACGATAAATGGTGGATAAGGCGAACTCGCCACAACGATTTCCGACAGTTCTTTTGGCGTATTAATCAGGTACTGCAAATGCAGATCCTCAAAGCTCTTTGAAGCTTCATTAAGTTCATCTACAACTTTTGTTTGGTGGCCAATAGCCGCGTGTACCTCGTCTACATGATCTCCCATAACATGGGTCTCGTCCAAGGCTGCAGAGAATGCCGTCATCACCGATGCACTGCTCTCATGCACCTTTGCAGCTGCATTCGAGAGTTCACGATTGGCATTTGCCATCGCCATGGTCTCCTCGCCAACCGTTGCCATGCGATTGAGTTCCAGCTCAAGTCCTGCACTCTGTTCACTAATGGCACTTAGCGTATCGCCAAGACTGCTCTTTAGCTCTTGGCTCGTCTTTGTCAGTTCTCCAAGTACCTTTTGCATGTCGCTAAGCACTTCGCTTGTGGACTTTGAAAGCTTAGAAACTTCATCTGCAACAACTGCAAAGCCACGCCCATGCTCGCCAGCACGCGCCGCCTCGATGGCTGCGTTAAGGGCTAGTAAATCCGTTTGGGAGGCCAAGCGCTTAATGCGATTAATCATTTGGTAAGCCTGATGAACCCCTGTCTCTAACACATTAAGGTGCAGTCTCTGGCCCTCCACTGCATCTGTCATACCTGTAAAAGAACTAATTTGCGTGGTAAGATGCTCTAATGCGCTCTTTACATGACCCGCAGCTCGATCTGACGCATGGGCTGCATCGAGAGATGCCTGTTGCTGACTGTGTACATGTAAATAAATGCGATCCAGTTGATTTTGAAGGGTCAGCATCCGCTCTCTCTGTCTATCTGTAAGCTTCTTAACGCCCTCGGATTCTAGTTTCATTTCCTGAAGATCCATGTAAAGACGATCTACAGAGAACACGTACGTGTTCATTATCTTTGTCAGTTGATGGTTTAGCGCTTGCATAACTCTCCTTTAAGGCAATTTCCAGCATCGAGATACGCGAATATGAATCACCTAGAAAACGTTTTCGCAATTGGCATGCCAATCTAACTGATTTTGTGATCTTTTCGGGAACTTAACTAAAAATGTGCAATCTACTGGGCTCTCACATGATGACCTTCGCCATGATCGTGCCAATAATATTACCGCATCACCACCACAAACGCCATTTAGACACCATTAAAAAGCATTTGTATTTCCGCCACATCATAAAAAAAAGTTTTTTGTAATCCGAATGTTAGTCTTCGTTTTTATCGGGTATCTAGTGAATACCACAAAAATCTCGAGTCCATAACTTGGATATCGAAAGGAGTTGGATTTATGAAAGTAATCGTAAGCGGAAAAAACATTCATGTAAGAGAAGACTTAAAAGACAGCCTCAACGAAAAACTAGAGAAGTTCGATCGGTATTTCAACAGCGATGTAGAAGCTTTTGCAACACTCAGTCATATTAAAGATCAACAAGTTGTCGAGGTGACCATTCCATTGAAGCACGGCGTGATTCTAAGAGCCGAAGAAACTTCAGACAATATGCTAACGTCAATTGATCGCGTGGTGGACCGATTGGCAAAGCAACTCAAAAAACACAAAACAGGCCTCGAAAAGCGTTATAGAAAACACGAAACCATTCGCTTTGAACATATTCCAGAGCCTGAGGAAGCTCACGATCTTAAAAAAATCGTCAAGGCAAAAAAATTCCCAGTCAAACCAATGGACCCAGAAGAAGCGGTGCTTCAAATGCAAATGCTCAACCATGATTTCTTCGTCTTCTTAAATGCAGACACAGAAGAAGTCAATGTAGTCTACAATAGAAAAGATGGCCAATTTGGTTTAATTGAACCTTATGTATAATAAACAAAAAGCCCCTCAGTCGAGGGGCTTTCGTTTTTCTTGACAGAACTATTCTAGCTCAAAGAAATTCTTTGTGTAATTGTAAATCTTATTGCGATCGATATGCTTTGCACTTGTTTTTAATGCTTCGAATGCGGCATCTATTTGATCCGAAACCAACTCGTCAGATGATTTAAGTGACACCATGGCCTTAAGCACCTTACCCGCTTCTATTTTGAGTGTTTTAAGTTCAGGGTACTGCTCAATTTTTAGGCTTGCCAAATCAGAGATGCCCGCCTCGTCTTTAAGGCGTTCAATACCTTGAATAATCTTGTTGTCTACAACATCAATCGCCGTAGCAAGGCCCTGTTTTTTCTCCATCAGCTCTTTAATCGCCGTAAAGTCCCGCTGCAGCGCGCGCTCCTCTAATAGCTCATTGGCTGCCAGATATGCAGTTATAAAACTCATTTTTTCTGATTGATAAGCAATCAGTTGCTGAATTAAAGTCATGGACGGCCTCCAAACAAAATTGCGCAAACTAAAAATCGCATACATCTATTATAACATAAAGAAAAGCAACGCACATGCGCTGCTAAACTTTGATGTCCAAATTTTGTCCTACGCCAGTCATTTTTGCCACATCCTTCGACATGTCCAAAATGGTCTGAAGGGATTGGGCATCTTGATGCATCACTTTGCGCATCACGCTCATATTGACGGCCTTTTGCAGACTATAAGTCTGAGCAGCCATATATGGGTTGATTGTCATGTGAACACATCCTTTCTATCGCAAGGCTAGACGAGAGCCATTGCTTCTTTCCAGGTGTCTCGCATTTGTTCTGCGATTTCGAGTGCTTCGCTCATAGGTTCATCGACCTTTTTAAGGTTTGCCTCAACGAGTCGATCGTATATAAAATCATAGAGCGAATCGAGCTGATTGCTGATTTCATAATCCATATTAAGCGTCGATTGAAGTTCTACAACAATGGCCTGAGCTCTAATCAATGCATCGCTTGTTCTATCGATACTGTTTTGCTCATTGTGCAAGCGCGCTGTTTTTATAAAACGCACCAGACCTTCATAGAGCATAAATGTCAATTCTTGAGGCTTTGCACTTAAGACCTTCTGTTCTAAATAGGCATCTTGTTGACTTTTAGATGTCGTTTGCTTTTGGGAGTCCTTTGTTAGGGTCTTTTCGGTTTGACGCATCGCCATCGCATTGGCGGGCTTTTTATAGTTATATGGATTCAAAACAGCCATGTCCTCTCTCCTTTATCTCTGATCCTGCAAGTGTTAAGTTAGGCCTTCTCATCTACAAAAAGACCCGCTAACTCCCACATCTTTGCAATCATATCTTGAATTTTTCTGGGCGGAAACTCAGCAATGACTTCTTTTGTATCAGAGTCCATCAACTTGTACATGATTGCATGGGTCACTTCATGTACTTCCCGTTCAATATAGCGATTATATTGCTTTAATGTTTTATTAGCTTGGTTTACAGATTGTTCTAGAACGTCTTCTTGCTGCTCTCTTGCCTCTTCTAAAACCCCTTGAGGTTTTGTGTCGCCACGCTCTGCTTGAAGTGGCATTACTTCTGGGTCTAGTTTTACTTTGGCGGGTTCTGCCGCGGGCTTAATCGGCTCATAATTGCGTTGCGGTTGCGAAATCTTATCTACTGGCATGCCACTGGATACCTGATTGATTTTCATACGATTCCCTCCCTATTTTTTTTGATCGAAAAAAACACTGGGTTGCTCAGATTGTTTACTGAAATATCGCTGATAGGCAAGTTTGTTTTTTCCATGATTCGCCTGTTCTTGCCTGACACCTTGAATTTGATCTGTAAGGTGTGTGAGTTGTGTTTCAAATCTGTCGACAAGTGATTTTTCGAGCTTCTCAATTTCATCGACAATCACCGCGATTTCTGGGTCTTTTTGTTCATTTAGACGATTGTCTTGAGTATAAGGCTCCAAATCTACTATGATTTGATTCCGCATTTCAAGCAAGTATTCTAAGTGGTCGATCTCTATTGCCCAATCTAATGACTCAATCTCCCTTGTAATTTCCAGATAAGCCATTAACAACTCGCCCATTAAGCACCGCCTCCAAAGTTACCCGAAACAAAACTGGATTGCTGGTTAAATCGCGCCATTGCTTGTTCAAGTCTGGTAAATTGCTTGTAGTAGGTATCTTCTTTTGTGTACAGTTTATCCATCAAAAGACTTATGCGTGTATCGTAATCAAGGAGCTTCTTGCTAAGTTCGCTCGTCACTGCTGAAGATAGTCCCTCTATACCTGCTTTTTCTACCAAAGTCCCCCTTGTACCATTGGTATCAATCGTGGTACGCACATTGTCGCGAATAACGTCGAACAGTCTATTGACTAAACCATTTTCACTGTAGCGCTTGGCGCGATTGTCCACATCGTCGTAGGTGGTAGTCGATTGCTTTGTAAAAAAATTCACGACATCAGTTGCCTTATTGGCCAAGGCATCTTTTAACTTAGATTCATTCAGTGTGATCTTTCCGCCATCTTTATAGTTCGATGACATTTCTATACCTATTTGATTGGCAGTGATGCCCATGCCTTCAACTTGGTCCACAAAGGTTCTGCGCAATTCTCCCACTACGCGTTGAAGTAATGCATCACTTCGCAACAATCCTTTTTTGGTCGTTGCTTCCCATTTTTCAATCTCTTCTTTTTCCATCCCTTCCTTTTGCTCATCAGTAAGGGGTTTATAGCTATATTCGCGCTTTTCTCGTAGTTTTTCGGTGATTTTGCCTATAATTTCGTTGTACTTTTCAACGAAGCTCTTTATCCGATCGACTACCTTTTGAGTATCATTCGTAATGGCTACATTAATTGGACCATCGGCAATTGCCAACGTCTCGTTGAGGGTGACTGTCACCCCGCTAATCTTTACCTCATTAGTCATACTTGTCATTGCAACGCCATTTACCGTTAGTCGCGCGTCTTGTCCACGCACTTTAGTGGCTTCTGATAAGCCAAAATTCGCTAAAAATGCCGCTGAATCATCGGCTGCGCCTATGGCAATTTCGTTGACAAAGCCCGTTTTATTGTTAGTCATTGAAAACTGACCAGATACTGCATCGTATGCTACTTTCACACCTGCACTACTCGTGTTGATTTTCGACATCATTGCCGATACTGTATCTGTTTTCTTAATGCCAAAATTGCTCACACCATTAATACTTAATTGAATATCATCGTCTGTAATGCCAAACACATCACCAATAGTTTTAGAGAGATCGATAAAGTTTTGACTCTCTGATGCAATGCCCATATGCCCTAGTAGGTTTGCATCTAACGTCTCTATCTTGGCTTGACGGCCCACCATATTGACTGTTATCTGATTACCTGCATCGAGGGTAACACTGCTTGCATTTGCACCAAAAATTGCATTGATTTTACTCTGCATATCGGAACGCATATCTTCAGCATTTCCATATCCTCCAGAGAGGGTAATTGCCTTTTTAACACCGTCTACAGTGAGGTAGAATTGATCCTCACCACCTGCAATCGCAGCATTAATATCCACAAGTTTTGCGGCTATATCTTCTGTTCCAGAAATCGATTTTACTCTGCCTTGAGTACGCCATTCTTCACCCTTGGCAAGTTGCGTAATCTCAGAAATAGACAAGCTTGAAATCGATGTCTCTGCAGTCGCAGAGACTGTGACTTTACCCGTTGCTGCACCCGCGCGCGTAGCACTGGCCACAAAAGTATTAAAGGCCGTCGCCGATCTCAAGTTGCTTTCCGGCTTAAGGGCATCGAAGAAATTGGACTGAAAGCCCACCAATAAAGAAGATATCTCTCTATAGCCTTGCTGTTGCCAGGTCATAAGTTGCTTTTGCTGTTTTACGCGATCTACCTTAGTGCGCTCTACCTTAATTAAATCCTTGATTATATTCTCAGTATCTAGACCTGAAGCCAAGCCATTTATACGGGAAGTATTACTGACTGTTGTCATTTTAGCACCTCCAAATCGACATCCGTGCCGTTAACATTCTTATAGATTGTATCGGCAAATACTCAAAAAACTTTAGCAAAAAACCCCGCCGCAGCGAGGTTTTTAACCATAATCACCTAACCCCTTTTTTATCTCAACAGCTGAACCACACTTTGTGGCAACTGATTAGATTGGGCTAGCATGGCCTGGGCTGCTTGACTCAATATGTTAGTTTTAGTATACGACATCATTTCTTTGGCCATATCGAGATCGCGAATGCGACTCTCTGAGGCTTGCAGATTTTCAGCGTAATTATCGTTCATGCGCATGGCGTATTCCATGCGATTTTGAAGCGCTCCAAGCATTGATCGTTTGGTAGAGACTGTCCCTATTGCAGAATCAAACTTGTTAATGGCATCATCTGTATCGTCTGTAACATCAATCTCGACAAGTCCCATGGACTCTGTGCGAATATCTATATTTGACACATAGGATATTTGGCCCGCGTTGGCACCCATCTGAATCATAAAGCGATCTACATTGCTCGTAGTGCTAGGGAAAATAATATTGAATGGCGTTGGGTTGTTATTGAGTGCAATAGGGTCTGCGACGATGTTTTCAGCTGTAATTGCCGCACCACCATGATCGCTTCCGCCAATAGAACCCGTATCCACTTCGTCGACACCAACAGCTTGTATGTCTAAGGTACCATAATAAGCCACTGCTCCGGCCGCAAACTGGGTTTGAAAATCTGCAGTACCGGTATATGCCGTGTGATTGATAATTGCTTGATCTAACCCCACCGACTCTACTGATGCAACAAAATTGGAGAAGTTTCCAGAATCTAAGTTCTCCTCTAAAAACTTTATCGCTAAATACGACCCAGAGTAATGTTGGCTATTGGCAATCCAACCGCCCCCAATAGCGCTTGTACCTGCAGCGACCACTGCTGCCAAGCCATAAATGGAAACGTCGTTTTTAATGCGTTCATCGGCACCGTGAATAAATTCAGCTGTACCCTCTTTGAACCAGTTAGGCAAGCTCAAGTAATTGGACATCTGATCAGCCATCACAGCATGCACCATCTCGTGAGCAATGATGCGATCGTTGTACATATCCCCATAGGGATTCGTGCCATTTGGCAAGGTACTTGGATCAAAATCTGCCCGTTCAATGTACATTGCCAGTCCCACAAGTGTGGCCCCACTCCACGAACTTTGAACATACGCAAGATTTCCGCCCGGTGCGCCATCTACAATATAGATAGGTAAATCTCGGTTAGAAGCTGTTAAGCCATAATGCGTATTAATCATATTGGCAGAGAGCTCTAACCAGCCGGTTTTTAGACCCTGAATGATGTTTTGTGACACGGCATCATCCGTTGATTCTGTGCGATTGAGAAGCTTTACGGTGTTAAACTCTGTGGTATTGGCGATGCGATTGACCTCGATAAATAATTGATCGATTTCCTTTTGGAGCTCTTGCTTGTCTTGAGTCGTATTTGTATCGTTTGCCGCTTGAATGGTCAGTTCTCTTCCGCGCTGTAGCATGGCATGCACTTCTTGCATTGCCCCCTCTGCAGTTTGAATTAGAGATACCCCATCTTGAATATTTCGCGATGCTTGTGTGACACCGCGGATCTGCGCCCGCATCTTTTCTGAAATTGAGAGTCCCGCAGCATCATCTCCCGCGCGATTCACCTTTTGTCCAGAGGATAGCTTTTCCAATGATTTGGAAAGCGCCGACTGATTCACACCCATTTGTCTGTGAGCGTTCATCGAAACGATGTTATTATTAATTCTCATGGCCTGCCTCCTTGCAGATTGTCGTCATAGCATCATGCTAAACTTATCACCATGTATTAAACTAAATCAAACCAATCCAACTTCTGATCGCTTTTTACATCGCACTTTAACGTTCTTCCAATCACATGCTCCCAGTCACTCGGTGCGATACCATCTCCTGGTCGCTTATAGTCTATGTCTGACTCGGATAATACATATCCAGCAGGCAAATCCCTAACAACGACAATACTTCTTCTAAAGGCCGACAAGCGCTCTTGTGATTCAAAAACCACTTTGTATGGAACACCCAACATCTGAGCACCCCGCTTAGCAGCCTCACAAATCATTCGCAACTCCTGTGGATCTGCTGATACTTTATGGTCCCATCCAAACATCTCCTTGTCTAAGGTGAAGTGTTTTTCAAGTACCTTGATGCCCTTGGCCATTGCCATAATTGGTGCGATTAAACCAATTGTGTGGTCTGAAAAGCCCACCGGATACTTATACAGCATTTGATAGGCATCGATATTGTTTAAGTTTACTTCATGATCTTGCGGTGGGTAAATTGAGACACAGTGCAATAGCACAATCTCGTTACAGCCACAAGACTCGAGGGTTCTAATGGCCATATCTACTTCTGAAAGAGTGCTTAGTCCAGTAGACAACACCACTGGCCGACCTTTTTTCGCGAGATATCGCAAAAATGGAATATTGCTTAAATCCATTGAGGCAACCTTGATGAATTTTGCATCGAGTTGTTCTACTAAGAAATCTGCCTCACGTTTTGAGAAAGGCGTTGAAGCGAAATCTATGCCGACATTATCACAATAGGTTTTTAGGGTTAACAGCTCACTTTCACTGACGCTAAAGGCTTCGACAATGGATTCCAAAGAAAAATCCTCTCTTTGTCGATAGTCGTCTTTGAGAAAGTAATTGCTCTCATAAACCGACTTTGAGAAAATGGTGTCTTTAGTCCAGGACTGAAACTTGACACAGTCAGCACCTGCCATCTTCGCTTCGTCGATGAGCCTTTTTGCCAGGTCTATATCGCCATTGTGATTGGATCCTATTTCTGCAATCACATAGGGTTGTTTTGCGCTTTTTAAATCATTATAATTAAACACCTGAGTTAACCTCCTGCTGAAATTCAAGGAAAGTCGCCATGTGATCCACGCCACTCCACCAAAATCTCTGTCCTTTTTTGTTGAGGTATTCAATATATTCTAAAAGAACAGCATCAATACTTTGACTGGTTCGCATGTGTTCTTCTAGGACCCCAGCGAAACTTTCATCAATCAAACTCAGCGCTTCGTAGTGCCTTTGTTTAACTTTGCGCTCCCACATATATCTCTCTCGATCTAGATGTAGAAGTCCTGCTGTATTTCGTTCATGAAGTCTATATTTTGTATAACAATCTGGAATACGCTTTGCCGTGGCGCCATTCATTAAGAGTACAACAATCAAAAACCAATCGTAGGCAATGCATTGACTCCCTTTTTTTAGGAATGGCATCGCCTCAATTATTGCACTTTTTCGCACGGTGATACACGAAAAACCAACAAAGTTTTCATCAATTAATGGCCTATATGATAAGACGCACTCTGGCATTGGTCTATCAAAGTAAAGGGTCTCATCAAACAAAATAATAGGGTTGTATAATATATCGGCACAATTTTCTAAATACTTTAATGTTTTTTCGACTCGATTTTTAGACATAAAATCATCACTGTCTATAAACAAGCACCATGTATAGTTCGATGTGGCACAATATGAGAGCATTTCTATGCGGTTATCTGAAACACCTTGGTTCCCAGATAGTGCGATACACTTAGAGTGCTTGGGCAGTTTATCGAGCCAATAATCAATGCGCTTTGGGTCTAAATTGTCGTTGAAAATTAAAACAGGTACGGTGACCGTTTGATCTATTAAACTAGCCATAAAGTCATCGAGATAGTCCGACATCTGATCGTAAACAACTGTAAAAATGGCCAATGCCTCAGGATTTTTCGAAGTGCTCATACATACGCTCCATTTCATCGAGCTGCCCCATATCAAACCAAGCATTGTCTGATATTGGATAAACGCCGATACGCTCGCCGCGCTGAACGGCCTTTTCAATGACCTGTGTAATATGTATAAACGTGTCATCCTCAATTTGCACAAGAAGTTCCGGTTCAATAATGTAAACGCCAGTATTGACCAACATATTATATTCGGGCTTTTCGATCATATTGGAAACATTGCCATCTTCATTCACTTCTATAACACCATATGGAATTACATGATGTCTTAACGCTGCAACAATGGTCACTAAATGCTTATTTTGATTATGGTGCGCAACAATCTCAGCCATATTTGCATCTACTAGAATGTCGCAGTTACTCAAAATAAAGGTGCGTTGAATGATGCCCTTTAAAAATGCCAGACTGCCGCCGGTACCCAGAGGCTTACTCTCTTCGACAAAGTGAATGTCGTAGGGTAGTTCAGACTCATTTAAATAAGCTTTTATCATATTCTTGCGATAGTTCACCGTCACAAAGAACTGCCTACAACCAAAATCAAAGAAGCGATTCATAATGCGCTCAATTATGGGGGTATCGCCAATGGGAATCAGCGGTTTCGGCAACACTTTTGTATAAGGATACAAACGCGTGCCCTCGCCACCTGCCATAATCACGACAGGCAAATCAATTGTGGGTGTTTCTTGAACATCACCTTCGATTACATCCTCAATAAAAAGAATCTCTACAACGCGATTTAAGGCATCCACAACTGGGATTGCCGTAATGGCTTTTTTCTTGAAGATTCGTTTTGCCTTCGCTTTATCGCCAGCGTGTAGCACAATGGGCTTAGTCTTCATAATACTCGACAGTGGCAATGACAGGTCACCATTGGCTAAAATGTGTCTTCGAATATCACCATCGGTTAATACGCCTACTAACGTCTCGCCAACAACGACTAACAACACCTTTTTGCCCGTTTCATTCAACTGCCTAAGCGCTTCGAGTATTGTGCATTTAGCACTAATTCGAAGGGATGCAATTAAGTCTGCTTGTTGACTATTGTGTATTTGAGTCATCTTTTATAGCAGCCCCTTTTTTTGTAATCTCTCGTATTTGAAAACCGTCATTTCAAAATCGTCGAGAGTATCGATATCCCCATAATATACATCTTCTGTAATAAAAGGCAATGTATTGTCTGTGTAGTATTTCTTGGTTTGTTTCATCGTTTCATAGTTGAAAACGTAAAGCTGACCATTGGGCACATAAGTCCGTTGATAATCTTGACGATTTTTATTGCCCTCTTCAAAATAGGGTCTTAAGATCCCTTGACTGTCAATCGTTCTGGTCCACTCAATGGGTACAGGGCTTTCAGTAATACTGATGACCGAGTCAGCACCGGATTTATAATAGAGATCTATACAGGCATCGATATTTTTCACTGAACGAAGAGGGGCTGTCGGCAATAAAATAA
>CALFXQ010000431.1 GCA_937958285.1 uncultured Fusibacter sp.
TCACACCTGCTGAGCATCTGAGACTACCAACCCTCGAAGATATGAGAGAAGGTATTATCGCGACAAAAATTGCCGCTCATGCGGGGGATGTTGCCCTCAATTTGCCTGGCGCTAGGGCGTGGGATAATGCCATGAGCCAAGCCCGCCAAAAGCTAGATTGGGAGCAGATGTTTGACCTTGCTCTCGATCCAGAAAAAGCGCGCAGATACCGAAGAGAATCAATGCCCCTTCACGATGATTCTTGCACGATGTGTGGAAAAATGTGTTCGATGCGGAATATGAATAAAATATTAGGTGGAGAATCCATCTCGTTAAATAGTGAGGAGTCCATTACATGATTGTAGCCATTACTGACAGATCTTTGTTGACAGAAGAAACGCTTTTCTTCGAAAGGGTATTAGCGCTTATTGAAAGCCCTGTGCGATACGTCATTTTAAGAGAGAAAGATTGGGAGCCCGATGTGCTCATCGCCTTTTTACTTCAACTTATGGGTCGCTCGGATTTAACATGTCGAAAGATCGTGATTCATTCACATGTCACTGTGGCACGTCATCTTGGTTTAACTTATGTTCATTTGCCGGAACATCGCATCGATGAAGTGCAGAAATCACACACTCAATATTCCTATTCTGTACATCGGTTAGATCAAATCGAAGCGATTAATCAAAAGGCGAGTCTTTTTAATTTAATAAGCCCTGTCGCACCGAGTACCTGTAAGCCACAAGCTCAACCCGTTACATCTGAGCTCTTGCTTCAGGCACGTGCACTTTCTAAAGCACCGCTAATCCCACTAGGGGGCATAACGCCAACTGTGGCATCCCAACTTAAATCAATGGGTTTTAGTCATATTGCTATGCGTTCAGAGCTAATGACTACTGCCGATTTAGAAAGCACATTAAAACCCTACATCGATTTAGGTTTTGATCAATAGCACACAGTGACTACAGGGAGGCAAAATGGAAGATTACAAATGCACGATTTGCGGTTATATGTACAAGCCAGAGCGCGGAGATAAAATCAACGATATCCCCGCCAATACATCCTTTGATGACTTGCCCGAGGACTACACATGTCCCATGTGCGGCCAACCAAAGGTTGTCTTTAAAAAAATGAGTTAATAGAAAATGCGATTAAAGCTTCAGTCTGTGGGCATACATAGACTGAAGCTTTTTTCTTGCTTTTAACCTGTATTTCCTATAAAATAGCTAGGAATAAACTATTTCGGAAATCTAAATAAACAGGAGCGTTAAATGGACGCAAAAATGAAGTTGCAAAAGCGCCTCGAAGCCATATTTTCATCTGGTATCAAGCAAAGAGAGACCATCGGTGGTGAGTTTGAGCATTTTATTGTACATCGCGACACACTCAAATCCTATGACTATTATATGGAGCATGGTATTAAAAGCATACTCACAAAGCTAAAGGCCAAGGGCTGGACAACGGATCAAACTGAAGATGATCTACTTTATCTAGAAAAGGACTATGGCCTAATCACTCTAGAGCCGGGTGGGCAAATTGAGCTCAGCGTTTATCCTATGAAGACCCTACAAGAAGTAGAGTCTGCGTATCTGAGTTTTATAGAGGATATAAAGAGTGTGCTATTGCCAGAACAGGCCATTGTCAGTGTAGGTTTTCACCCCAAGAGCACCATCGAGGAAATTCCCTTTATTCCAAAGTCGCGCTATCATGCGATGTCACAATACTTTCAAGAAACTGGGCAGTTGGCCCACCACATGATGAAAGGTACTGCAAGTACACAAGTGGGCATCGACTACACATCCGAAGAAGACTGCGGTGTAAAAATGCGTGTCTTTACATTGCTCGCGCCATTACTTGCCGCTTATTTTGACAGCGGCGCTAGGTGGCAAGGCAAAAGCTACGATGGCTACAGTATTCGCACTAAGATATGGATGGAAACGGACCCAAGTCGGTCTGGGGCACCTGAACAGGCCTTTCAAACACCTTGGCATTTTTC
>CALFXQ010000432.1 GCA_937958285.1 uncultured Fusibacter sp.
TTTATAATCGTAAAACTATTTATAATTTTTAAAGGTTTTATTAAAGAGAATCGTTCCGATTAGGTAACAGGCGATTGTGATGTAGTATGGAAAATTATAGCTGAATGTCATTAACAATCCACCAACAAATATTCCAAGTGCTCGAAAAAGGTTGTTCGACATGGCAACGACGCTACTCATGTGGGTTCTCACATCTTCGTCGACAATCTCCATCGCCAGATTGCCAATGATGGGACTTGCCATATTCATTAAAGAGGATCGAAAGAAGAAAGATATGGCGACAATCATGATGCCTTGGGGTAGTGAGATGGAGATCAGAAATGGAATTGAGAGCAGTTGACATGCAATAACGGTCCTTACACGTCCGAATTTTTTAGCCAGTGGGCCAACGCTTAATCCCCCTAGAATCGTACCCACTTGGCTGAAGGCCATAATTGAACCGACAACGCTATCTGTAATGTTGAGCATGAACTTTAAATACATCGAGAAGAAAGGGACGACTAGACCAGCGCCAAAACCTATAAAACACACTTGCAAAACGTAGTAAATAGCACCACCAGTAAGTACGGTCTTAAAATCTATCATGGTCTGTTTTATTGCCTCAGCGAAAGTGCCCTCGCGATATCTGGCAAGCATACCATGACCTGTAAAATGCCACGAAAGCCACATGGAGAGCAACAGTAATGACGTCGCACCATTTAGCACAAAGGCGTTGGCACCAACTGGACCGAGAGCTTCAGAAAAATACGAAGATAAGTGTCCCAAAGTGAAGCTTGAAATCACAAAGGCAAGATTTTGAAGGACAAAGGCAATACTGAATGCCATAACGCGATGTGTAGGTTCGGTATTATCGTAAAGTATGGGACCCTGCAATATCATCACCGCCGATTGCCCAAGACCATAAACAAAGGCTGCCATTTGCATGATTAATATGTGAGAACTATTGATAATCATCAAACCCATTATTAACATGGTACCGAGACCGAGTACGATTGTATTTCGCTTGTTGAAGCGAGAAGCAAGCACAGAGACGGGTATCGCTCCAAGGGCCGCGCCCATGGTCATCAGTGAGAGCATATTGCCAACGATATTTTCACCTAGCCCCATTTGCTTGAGGTAAATGCCAAGCAAAACATTAAAGGCAGATCCAGAGATTGCGGAGACGAGTACAATCCAATAGTAACGCTTTACATTTTGATTCAGGGATAAAAAATAACTGCGATAATCTGCATAAATACTTTGCATAGCTGAGCTCCTATTATTTCGTGTTACGTAATAGTTTATCACAGATATGACAATAACAAAAGCCCTAAAGAGGGCCTTTTGAATGTTGATCTTTACATATAATAATCTTGCTCGAATATGGCTTTAATTTTTGCCATGTCTTCGGTTGAATCGAGAGCGAGCATCAGTTGGATGCGTGCCTTTTGACCATTTAAATTAGAGCCAAAGATAACACCTAGGTCTCTTAGTTGCTTACCGCCGCCATCGTAGCCATAGCTTCCTAGTACGCGGCCCATTGGGCACCGCGATACAATCACAACTGGTATATTTTTATTTAGTGCACGCTCAATACCTGATACCATGAGCGGGGGTATATTACCTCTGCCCATGGCTTCAATAACAAAACCCTTTGCACCTTTTTCGATTAAGAAATCAATTAAAAGAGAATCCATACCAAGTGCAGTTTTAATCAAATGTACTTCCTTTTGTAGACCGTCTGTAGAAATAGAATGATGTTTGACAATATTGCGGTAGAAGATGACCTCATCTTGGTCGACAATGCCTAGGGGACCGAATTCCAAACTTTTAAAAGTATCTAAAGACATTGTGTGCGTTTTAGTAGTTTCCCTAGCTGCATTGACCTCGTTGTTTAACACGATGAGAACACCTTTGTTGCATGCACCTTCGCTTACAGCCGTGCAAATAGCAGATGAAAGATTTGACGGGCCATCGTAGCCAAGTTCGGAACCGTTGCGCATTGCAGCTACCATCACAATAGGCTTGCTTGTCAAGATTGAGAGATCTAAATAATAGGCTGTTTCCTCTAAAGAATCTGTACCATGTGTAATGACAACACCGTGAATATCATCCCTAGAAATCAGTGACAAAACGAGCTGTCTCAGCTCAACCAACTTTTCTAGAGTCATTTGCGGACCAGGGAGTCTTGAAAAATTGATGGTCTCAATATCGGCAATTTTATCAATATTTGTAACCATAGACATAATTTCTTCTGAGGATAGTGCGGGAATCGCCGCAGCGATGCGCGGGTCGATTTTCATCGAGATTGTGCCACCTGTAAATATCACTGCAACGCGTTTTTGCATCGTGACCTCCAAATTTGTGAATGCGTTTTCCTGTTACATTATAACAAGAAATCATGTGGAGCTCATTACTTTTTTCAATAGTTACATTTATTTATCTTATATTAGCACATTTGAGAACCACATAAGTTAAAGGCACCATGGCCGTTATTGCTTGACTTGTTGACAATGATAACCTAGAGGGGTAAAATGGCATAGGTTTATGCACACCAAGAAGGAGATTTCATGATTTATTTAGACAATGCAGCGACGACTCAAGTCCATAGTGAAGTGATTGACCTTGTCGTGAAGTATATGGCCTCTCAATTTGGGAACCCAGCATCTTTGCATCACATGGGATTGGAGTCTGAAAAGGCGCTGAAAAATGCACGCGGTTTAATCGCTAAGCACCTCAATTGCCAGCCTGATCAAATTGTATTTACATCAGGGGGCTCTGAAAGCAACAATTGGGTCATACAGCGCTTGATGGAAAGTGAACAAGGACATGCGATTGTCAGTGGCGTGGAGCATCCGTCGGTTCTAGAGGCTGTTAAAGCCATGCAGGGCAAAGGCTTTAGTGTCACGACAATCCCCGTCAACCAACTGGGTACAGTATCTACTGAAAATATTGTTAAATCGATTACGCCGCATACCAAGCTCGTGAGCATAATGCTCGTCAACAACGAGTTAGGTACAATTCAGCCAATAGAAAACATAGTCCGGGAACTACGGAATAGTGGTTATCAAGGCTTTATTCACACAGATGCAACACAGGCTGCAGGCAAAATTCGACTCAACCTCAAACATCTCGATGTGGATTTTCTATCTCTTTCTGCACATAAATGCCATGGACCAAAGGGTGTTGGTCTCCTTTATATGAAGCGCCCGCAAACCATAAAACCACTTATATTTGGCGGTGGTCAAGAGTCCAATCAAAGATCGGGAACGCACAACCTTCCAGGTATTGTTGGTATGGCCAAGGCGATTGCGATTGCCGATACGCACATACAAGAAAATTGGGCACATGTCTCGGCATTAAGAGCACATGTCATAGAAAAACTTCGAGAGAACCCAGATATTGCTTTTTTCTCAGGTCCTGTATCTAGCACCTGTGATCAGTCGCCTTTTGGGGGCAATACTGATTGGGCGGTACCGCATATCTTGAGCATTGGCATTAAATATGCAAAATCAGAAGTTGTCCTTCACGCCCTCGAAGCGAAAGGTATTATGGTGTCATCGGGTTCGGCATGTAGTTCGAATAAAAAGAAACAGATTTCTCATGTTATTGAGGCATTAGGTGTCGATAAGACCTATGCAGAGGGCATCATCCGAATGAGCTTTTCCAGTAAAAATACACTTAATGAGGTAGATACAGCGGCGCAGTCACTACTTGATGTGCTCAATACACTTCATTTTCCAAGATAGAGAGGCTACTGAATGTGGAATCCAGAATGGCAAGTTGAACATCGTATCGTACTGCGGTATGGTGAAATTGCATTAAAAGGTGGCAATCGCATCTTTTTTGAATCAAAGCTCCTTAAAAACCTGAAAGAACAGCTAAAACCCCTTACAGGTACAAAGATTACAAAGGAACATGGACGCCTTTATGTGCAGTGCAGTCAAGCGCATTACGAAGAGGTTATGGACATCTTATCGCGCATTTACGGACTTGTTTCATATTCGCCAGCACGCGTTGTAAGTCTTGAACTTGAGGAGATCGAAGCGGGTGCGATAGAAGAGATGCGCTTAGCTCTTGCTGATTTTAAAGGCAAGCAGCCCACTTTCAAGGTGGAAGTGAAACGCACGAACAAAAACTACGGCATGACTTCACCCGAGATGACAAAGCACCTCGGTGGTATCTTGCTTAAGGCATACCCAGAATTAAAAGTAGACGTGCATCACCCAGAACTACAGGTTGTTCTGGAGGTAAGAGATCGGGTGTACATTTTTTCTAGAACCATAAAGGGACAGGGGGGGATGCCATATAAAACTGGAGGAAGGGCCATGCTACTTCTATCGGGAGGCATTGACTCACCAGTGGCAGGCTACCTTATGGCAAAGCGCGGCGTCGAAATTGAAGCGGTGCACTTCCATTCATATCCATATACCAGTGAGCGTGCCAAAGAGAAAGTATTGACGTTAGCGAGAAAGTTGTGCGCATATACTGGGCGTGTACGTATTCACAGTGTCAACCTGCTAGAGATTCAGCAGGCGATTATTGCCAATTGCCCAAGTGAAGAAATGACCATACTGTCTCGTCGATTTATGATGGCAATCGCTACAGAAATTGCAAAAGAAAGGGACTGCGGTGCATTGGTAACTGGAGAGAGTTTGGGTCAGGTAGCTTCTCAAACAATGGAAGGCATTGCAGTCACTACAGATGCCACTTCTTTACCTGTTCTAAGACCCCTTATCGCCTTCGACAAGGTAGATATAACGGCAATTGCAAAGGCGATCGATACCTTCGAAACCTCTATTTTGCCTTTTGAAGACTGCTGTACTGTTTTTTTACCAGATAAAGTGGTTACAAAACCCAAGGTGGCAGATATCAGAGATTCAGAGGCACTTCTTGACGTTAGCGGCCTTATTGCCAATGCAATTAAAGGCATGGAAGCCCAAATTATAAGAGCTGAAGAAACATTTGAGCTCTAAATTGTTATCTTTAAAAGCATGTAAAGATATAAAAAAGGTGCTCAGAAAATTCTGAGCACCTTTTGTTATACGAGTTTTGTACGCGATTGAAATTCTGCTTGAATAGCCTCGAGTTGCTTAGTGCCCTCAATGCGCTTCTCGCGTGCTTCATTTTGGATGCGTCTTGTCTCTTCTATGCCGTCAATAATCATTCTCCATGTTTCTTGAAGTGTTTTAACATCTATAGAGCTACCAGATGCCATCTGAGCCGTTAATTTAGCCTGAAGAGCAGTATTTTGTGCGTTTTTTAGGAGCAGCTCATTTGTCTTTTCGTCGAGAGCGGCCATTGCACGTGCCTGAACGCCTTGTCGTTTTAAGGCAATTGCGTGGGTTAGGCTCTGCTTAAATATTGGCAGCGTCACAATAAAAGCGGAGTTGATTTTTCTCATGAGGTTGTAATTGCCGCGCTGTATAAGCTTTATTTGAGGAAGTGATTGCAAGGCAACATTTTTTGCGAGCTCTAAATCGAAAACACGTTGCTCCACCATTTCAATGGCCTGATGCAAATTGTTGAGATTCACCTGATCAATTTGCTCTACACTCGTTGCTACTTTCACTTCGAGGGCTTTGAGGTCATTTTGTCTCACGTGATCGAGGGCCAATTGTCCGGCATAGATATACTTTTGTAAGATTTCATAATACTGCATATTCTTTGTAAACATCTCATCGAGGACTTGGTTGGACTGATTGATTTCTCTTTCGTATGTTTTAAGTTGCTGATAGACTTTGTCTACTTCGCCACCCATTGTCTCATATTTTCTTAAGAGGGCATCGATTGATTGTTTAGCACCTGAAAAGAACTTGTCGAGAAAACCTTCCTTTTTCTTCTCTTCAAAATCCTTAACATCAAATTTTTCCATGATTTTATTGAGTTGAATTAACAGCATGCCAGAATCTTCAACATTAGTTGTTTTCATGTTATCTAAAATGCGATCGGCAAACTGAGAAATCTCTTGAGCGGTTGCTGCTCCGAAAGTCATAATGGATTCTGCAGACTGGATGTTTAATTCCTTTGCAATCACTTGAATTTCTTGACCGGATTTAAGTTTGAGTGCAACACTTTGCGCAGTTGCATCTGCATCAAAGCTAAAGTCCTTTTCTTCCATCTTTAAAAGCTCTAGTTTTTCCGACATGGGATTCTCCTTATGGATTCTTTTCGGTGGTCAATGGCGTTTCTTCGGTAGTGGTGGGCGTTCCAAAGCCATCTGGGAAAGTAGGCTCAGTACTTGATTCTGTTGGTGGTTGGTAGATTGGTCCATTTGGATTAATTGCGAAACTAGCGACCTGCCAAGGATAAATAGCCGTTCCATCAGCAAGTACAATTGTACCTGCTTTGTTGATACGCGATCCCGCATCGACATTATAGGTTTTCTCATGAACGGTCTTAATGATGATGGAGGTAGCGATAATTTTCTGCCCGTCAGCTTGATTTACAACATCGACGCCAATAAACATATTTGCCGTTGTTTCAGCTGAATAAATCACGCTGGTGTGAATGTGACAATAAGGAGATTTTGGATTTGTCGCTTCTTTAGCAAAATCAACATCTGCAGTATTCAAGTAACTTCTTGGAATGGTAAATGCACTATCTTTAATTGCAAAAGGAGATTGGCCAGGTTTTAAGAAGGCATAGGGAGAATAGCTCTCCTCGAGTCGGAGTCTCTTAACTACTGTCGTCAAGCTGCTAGTCGGGCAGTAGGTTGTTGCGAGTTTGCCTGAGTCCTTACAAATAGTAACCTCAACGTGAATATCATCCTTCTCGGTAGGTTGTGTACCAGGTATAAACCATTCTTTAATAATGGTATTTTGAGGATCTCTCGAGGTAAGCGAAGTGGGGATTTTACCAGACTTACTATCTACATTCATAGAGATCAGGCCAAGTTCTTCAGGTTTTTTAAAGCTCTTGTCTGGTAAACCCTCGTGCAATTCCTTCATAATGTCACGCCAGTAACGCGCAGCACTTGATGAACCTTCATCGAGAGGAACTTGCATATCGTTGCCTATCCACATACCTGCTACGTAGTAGGGTGTATACCCAACAAACCAAGCATCGATCTTGCTAGAAGTAGTACCCGTTTTTCCGGCAATCGGAATACCTGTATTTCCGGTGCGAAGCGCCGCTTTTTTAGCCAAGCCACGGACTGCACCTGTATACATCATGTCGTGGACCATATAGGCGACTTTTTCATCGACGACAAAAGTCTTCTCAGGTTTGTTTTCGAGAATGATATTGCCGTTTTTATCTGTAATTTTTGTAAAGGTGATATTGGGGTTGCGAACGCCGCCATTAGCGATGGTTCCAAAGGCGTTAGTCAGCTCAAGAGGTGTTAGACCTTGACTCATTCCTCCTAATGCAACTGCAGATAGGTTGTTGTCATTGACATCGCCTTTTTCTGCTAAGGTTGTGATGCCAAGCTTTTTAAGGTATTGAAAACACTTGTCAACGCCAATTAACTCAGCGACTTTTACAGAAATTACGTTATTAGAAACCTCAATGGCCTCTCGAACCGTCATTATACCCCGATACTTGAATTCCTCACTGTCGTACCAGTTTTGTGGCCATCTGCGACCATTAGCATCATACCTTGGCACATCGTCAAAAGGTGTAGCGGCAGTAATGCCATTGTCCACCGCTGCTAAATATACGCTGATTGGTTTTATTGCTGAACCAGGTTGTCTTGGATTATCAGCACGGTTGTAGATGCGTTGTCCGGTGATATTGCGACCACCTACCAAAGCTTTTAACTGCCCAGTGCGATAATCAGAAACAACCATCGCAGATTGCGGTTGAATAATACCTGTTTTAGATATGTCGTAAAAGTCTTTGCCGATGCGGATTGAACCATCTTCAGCTAGGGTTAAAAAGCCTGGCGTTGCATCTAGAAAAGCTTTGTCAATAACCAAATTGCGGTTGTCGTCTAAGGATTTGCTTTCGTAGGGAACTTTTACGGTCTTACCTTTGAAAATATACATTTCTTGAATAGATACTTTTTCTTGGTAGAATGTCGATGCACCGCCAATGCGCTTCTCATAATTGGGGTCGGATTTGTAGGCATCTTTTATAAAGATATCTACGCCCTGAATATCGCCATTTTTATCGAAGGCATTGTTGAATAGCAACGAGCGATTTTTGAGTAGCGTTAAGTTGCCAGAAGCATCGAATTTGTATTCGTTCGCGGGGATAATCAACGCGTCATTTTCATCGACGATGGCATCGTATTTATTGAGCATTAATCGCGTGGAGGTCACACGATCATCGTCGTCTTTAACAGCGCTCAGAATATTGCCCTTGCTATCTCTGTAGACGACGATGGCGGGCATGTTTTCGTTTCGCTTGTATAGAAGGCCATCTTTTTCGAGGGCTTCTTTTAAAAGGATAACGTCGTCGTGAACAACGCCCATCTGGAAGATTTCTGTAGTAATCTTACTTAAGTCCAATAAGCCGAGTTCGCCAAGTTTTTCAATTGTCTTTGGACCAGCGACACCATCTCTTCCTAGATTGTATTTCTTTTGAAAGGCAACAACCGCATTGCGTGCCTGTTGATCAAATGCATTTGAAAAATCTTCTGAATTATAAGAGGCATCGAGTTTCTTTTGTAGTTTTAAATCAAGAGTAGAGTAGATGTGGAGACCGCCGCTGTAAAGCTGTTTTATCGCTTCGTCTTCGGAGAGTCCTTTTTCTGTCACTAAGGCATCGACAACATCGTCTTTTAACATGTCAATAAAGTAACTGGAAATGTCTTCAGAGATAAATCGACCTGGCTTTAACAATGTTCTTATATCTGTTGCGAGAGCGAGTTCTTTTTCTTCTTTAGAGATAACGCCATTGTGCTCCATAACAGAAATAACAACTTTATATCGATCTAAGCACCGCTCATTGAAGACAATTGTTAGCTCGGCATTATCTTCACCGAGAACAAAGTCATCCGCAGTAACGTCTTCTGTCTTTTTAATTGTAAAAGGCGAGAACCTTGTGTTTGCTTTAGGGATACCAGCAAGCATCGCAGCTTCGATGTAGTTGATGTCGTTTGCATCTTTTGAAAAATAGCGTTGGGTAGCCGCTTGAATGCCTTGAACATTGGCACCGAGGTCGATGGTATTGAGATAGGCAGTGAGTATTTCTTCTTTACTGAGGTGATTTTCGAGATCGATGGTGTAGTAAGCTTCTTTAATCTTTCGCACATAGCCAGCTTGACCTTTGGCAAATCTCGTCTGTGGAAGGTACATATTACGCGCATATTGCTGCGTGATTGTAGAAGTACCAGCAGGTGAGCTGCCAGAAGTAATCCCTTCAACAACCGCCCCAATAAGGCGAACATAGTTAAAGCCACTATGGGTGAAGAAGGTTTTGTCTTCAACAGCGACAAAGGCATTTTTAATGTCTTGATCT
>CALFXQ010000433.1 GCA_937958285.1 uncultured Fusibacter sp.
AAAGCACCATGCTCGAAAAGAATAGCTGGACTTCGGCAGGCAATCTAAAAACCGACATTAAGATGATCATCAACACCCACTTCATGAATAGCACGGCTGTTGCAGTAATATAAATCGAGGTCATTGTCTTGACATGTTCAGCGTGATAAACCCAATGTATCCATTTTTCAACCCATTGCACTGCCCACGATAGCCTCATGTATAAGATTTTGCGATAATGAGGCTTCAAAATAAGAAAAGCATGTAGTAAATAGTGCTCCAGCTTCGAGCGAGGCATAATCCCCGAAGGGATTTCAGACGCGACCTGCTTTTGCAGGTATGCCCAGATTGAACAGGCTACCACGATGACTGCCCAAATGACTACCCCAAGCATCGAATCATCCTCTTGCCCCATAACCACATAGCAATAAAAATCGCCGCTGCAAAACTCATTAGCACACTTCCCATTGCCGTATCATATAAGGGTGCAATAAATGCTTTTGATGTTACCTGTAAATAAAGTAAAAATCCCAAAGGCGAAATACTAACCAAATAATGCTCCATTCGCTTCTGAGCAATGACCACTTCAATTTCTTTTGCCAATAATCGCTCCTCTCTCAAATACTGATTAAATCTTTGAATCACTTCAATCGCACTTCCCCCATGAATGAGACAGTTATCTAGTAAATGTGAAAAACTGCTGATCATTTCAACTTTTGTTACCTCAGCTAAAGACCTAAACAACTCTGTTCCCTTAGCACCCATTAAGAGACGATCCTCCCACAAAACAAGCACAGGACCCATATAATTGAAGTTCTTATGATTGTCGCGCTTCCATTCCTCTAGAAAGTTTATCAGTGTATTTTCCAGTGTCCTTCCACTTTGAAAACCCGCTAACAACCACAGCGTCAAATCTGAGAATTCGTCCAGCAACCGCTGGTTGCATCTGTCTTTGTAATCACTGACAATCATTTTTAAAGCGAATCCACTTAATAATAACCCGACAAGTGCAGCCGAAAGCGTGGCATAAAACAGCCATCCTACCAATGCACCCACCGACATAATAACCGGTAGCATCACCCAGACACGCCATCTTTCACAGGCAAACTGTGGTTCATATCCAAAGAGATTTTGAATCACCTTGGCAATCATATCTCACCTCGCTTCTTATCAGTCCACTTTTGTATTTTTTCGCCCTCTAAATAGTGTCTGTACCAGTTGAATCATGCTTCTGGTAAAGAATTTTAAGCACATACTCCCGTCTATTTTCTTTGTCTAACGAGGCAATTTGGCTCACGAATCGTCGACCGTCTCTAGCTCTTTCTAGATGAACAATGATGTCTAGACTCGAGATAAGCAGCGATTTTATTGCCTCAATACTAAAAGAAGTATGCATATGTAAAAGTGATTCGAGGCGACTTAGCACATCGCGTATGCTATTTGCGTGCACTGATGACATTGAACCCTCGTGTCCAGTGTTCATTGCCTGTAACATATCTAAAACTTCATCTCCCCTGACTTCTCCGACTACAATGCGATCTGGACGCATGCGGAGCGAGGCTCTGACTAGATCCCTTATTGATACACTGCCCAAGTCATCGCTTGTAGCCTGGCGGACTTCTAGTTGAACCCAGTTATCTAGATGTTCTAGATTTAGCTCGCAAGCATCTTCTACTGTTACAATGCGCTCATTGGTGTTAATCCATAAACTCAACAGGTTGAGAAGGGTGGTTTTACCTGTTCCTGTTCCACCTGAAACTAATAGATTTCTCTTGTCATTTACAATTGCCTTCAACAGTTTTGCAGCCTCTTGATCTAGTGAACCAGAAGCAATAAGATTTTCTAATGTTCGTATTTCGCTATGAAACTTTCTTATTGTTACTATAGGTCCATTAATAGCAATGGGATGCATAACAACATGTAGTCTTGACCCATCTGACAAGCGGCCGTCTACGATAGGTTGGGCAGTATTGACCACGCGATTGATTTTGCTGAGCATTCGATGAATCACCCGCTCAAGTTCAATTTGAGAAGAAAAGGATTCTGGCCATTTAAGAAGACAACCCTTAATTTCCACAAAAATTCCCTCTAATCCGTTAACCATAATTTCTGTCACCCTCGGATCGTGGAGTGGCCCCTCCAGCACGCCCAATCCATAAATTGTGCTAAAAACTCTACTCTCAAGGTGGCGTCTATCTTTTAATGTCCATTCATCAAATCCTTCCTGGATTTGCATTTGCTTCAAAATAACTCGATGTATTGACCCACTATCAAGTTCTGGTTCATTGACAAGCGCGGCCCTAACTGAATCAACTAATGATTCTAGTACCTGTCTTTGTAAATCTACACAAAGAGTGGAAGAGTATATCTGTGATGATGCTATTTGATTTTCCATATGCACCTACTTATAAAAGTGGCTTTGTAAAACTTTTGCGAGACTTGCAAGGTACTGTTCACCGTTTGGATCTGGATCGAAAGGCAAATCCGATTTATATACAGCGCCACGAAAAAGATTCGCCATTGTGGTGATGACTTTTGTCTTTAAACCAAAAATGTTTTGGTCATTCCAAAAGCTGTGGTATGCAGATGCACCCGGTTGAGACAAATCGTGTATATGCCAGTGGTAGTCAGCAAGCTTTGTGATATCTTTACTCCAAGGTAGAACTAGGCTTGGTAGTATTAGCATTAGATTGTCTATTTGCAGCTCCATGCCGAGTGTTTTAAGCGCGTCGATAAACCATACAGGTTCAAGTGACCAAAGTTCTTTTACCGATGAGAAGCCAGAGTTGCTTATTTGTTGTTTTAGGGCCTCTTTTTCATCGTTATTCTTTTCGCTCAAACTATTAAATATTCCTTGCTGCCTCTGCGAGTAAAATTCCCACAGAACGTCTTCTAAATATTCTGACTGCCCATGGTGTGCTGACAGCCCATGGCGCTCAGAATGCTCGGCATGATCGGTATGCTCGGTATGCTCTGTATGCTTGGAAGGCTTTGATGAGTGCGCGTTTTGGCCAATCAGATTGCAGACCAAGTTTGTACCTAGGAGCTGATTACAAGCAGCATTGGCAAACTTCTTTTTTCCACACCCACCCGATACACCAGTTACGAGGTGTATGGCGCACCTTCCGGTTTTTACCTCTTCATCCCGCGTGGAACCGTATACATGTAGTATCTTCTGAGCAATCGTATCTAAAGACATTCCTTTTACAAGGCCAAGAGCATCCTCCGAAGGCAGTGATCCCTCGACAATTTGGTGGCATGCCCTAAAGCTAACTGTATGGTTTTCAATATGAGCATCGGTTATGAGAATATAATTTCTAAAATGGTCTAATTTGTAATCAGTTTTAGAATCCCATAAATAAAATTTTATACCAGTACAGTTTAAAAAATATATAGCGCTTACAAAAGCACCACGATATTTCTCTTCGTTTAACTTAACCACTACTCGAATCAAATTGCCCTCCACCCATTTAAAAATCTGCTTGTCATATTATTGCACTTTTCAGAAAAATTGAAAATAGCCTATTTGCGTCATTACTCTTTTTGCACAATTGGGATATTTAGGCACAACAATTGGAAATGCTAACAAAAACAAAAAAACACCCTGAATATTACGAAAACGTAATATTCAGGGTGTCGATAACTTATCTCCATCAAAGCGCTATCACACGCTCCCTTTTTTTCTAAGTTGTTTGGATTACTTCGCTTACGTTATTTTCCATGCACATGTTGATCTACTGCAAACTCAGCTTTAACTATGTATAAAATCCGCTTTAATTATCTACCCGTTCAACTTTTAACATTTGCCCTTTCAGTTTATAACCTAGGCCTGAATATAACTGTATTGCTATTGGATTGTCTGTCAGTAAAAACAAATTCCATCCCCTTGCATGTGCCTCTCGATGAAGGGCCAACATGATACATTTACCCAGTCCTGAGCCTCGATAGTCTGGATGAACCAAGATGCCATAGACAAATGCACAGCCATTATGAGAAATACCCACATGGCCAACAGCTACGATATCGTTGTTTATTGCGTAACCTACCGAATAGGATCCCAGTCTTTCAAGCTGAATAAAATCACTGACAGATAAACTCCCGCCCATGTGCGTTTTATAGAGATGATGTACTGACTGGTGATCTAAGTCCTTTAAATGAACGATTTTGCCTAATAGGGATAAGCTTTCGGTGGAATAAGTATTATATGAGGCTTCCATAAGATAACTTGTAGGTTTGCACTGGATTTCGGCCAGATCAAGCCCCTCGGGAATAAGGCTTTCATGAAGGAGCAGTGGCCCTTCTGATAATTGCTGCAGAAAAAATTGGGCATCGCCTTTAATCCAGTGCCCAGCACCAGATGTACGACGCAAAACAAGACTATTGTCCGAACGTGAGATTTGGTGGATATGCCTCTTTGTCAACCAAGCAATATCGAGAAAGTAATGTAAGTGCCATTGGTCTTTGAATTCATTAAATATTGCATTCTTTTCGTTTTCCTTAAGTAAATTAAATGAATGTTTAGAAAACATCACTTTATCCCCCTTGTGTTTCTCGCTTGCCGGGCTTACAATATTAAAGATGCATTTGATTGTTGTATTGCAAATCTAAACATAGTTTACAAGATTATAAGCATAAAAACTATACGACAAATGTTTCTATTCCAATAAAAGTTGAGGCCCCTATGAAAACTTTTCACCCGCAGTTGTTCACTTCACTTCAAAACTACTCAAGGGAAATGTTCTTAAAAGACATTACCGCAGGCGTAATTGTAGCAATCATAGCATTACCTCTTTCTATTGCCCTTGCAATTGCTTCTGGTGTCAATCCCGAACGTGGTCTTCATACCGCAATTATAGCGGGTTTTATCATCTCTTTCTTGGGTGGTAGTCGCGTTCAAATCGGGGGCCCCACAGGTGCATATATGGTCATTGTCTATGGCACCGTAATGACTTATGGTTTAGACGGCCTCATTATGGCCACCATTATGTCGGGTATCATGATCATGGCCATGGGTTTTTTCAGACTTGGGGGTGTTTTGAAGTTTATTCCGCACACCATTATCACTGGATTTACAAGTGGTATCGCCGTGACGATTTTTTCTTCTCAAGTCAAGGATTTTTTAGGCTTGCGCATCGAATCTCTGCCTGCAGAGTTTATTGAGAAATGGCAAGTCATTATCGAGTCCCTTCACACCATTAACTGGGTTAACTTAGGTGTAGGTGTTTTGTCATTGCTAATCATCATTTTTTTTTTTTATTACAAGATTAAAATTCCTGGTTCACTTGGAGCTCTAGTCATTGCAACTCTCATCGTTCAAATTTTCCAGCTTGACGTTCCTACTATTGGCAGCAAATTTGGCGAACTTTCATCACAGTTTCCTTCGCCTTCTCTCCCCGCCTTTTCAATTGAAAAGATTAGACTATTACTCGCACCCGCTTTTACCATTGCAGTTTTAGGTGCGATTGAATCCCTTTTGAGTGCAGTAGTTGCCGATGGCATGATTGGGGCCAAACACCGCTCTAATACAGAACTTATTGCTCAGGGGCTCGCAAATATCGCATCGGGCATATTCGGCGGTATCCCTGCCACTGGGGCAATTGCAAGAACAGTTGCCAATATAAAAAATGGTGGACGCAGTCCTGTCGCTGGCATGACACATGCCATAGTACTCCTACTTGTGATGCTGTTGTTTATGCCCTTGG
>CALFXQ010000434.1 GCA_937958285.1 uncultured Fusibacter sp.
ACAAATAACTGATGGGACTGTGTGGATCCATCACCCCAGGGTGCGAGGTAGTCAAAATCCACACCGTATTTCTCTTCCATATTCTGAATTGCTATATTGTCAATATCGCCTTTTGACGGGTTCAATTTCATACAACCCACACCTCCAACGGCTATGCATAAAATTACAAGCAGTAAAAACCTCTTCATGGATCCTCCTATATGAAGCTCCCTTGAAACGTCGCTGCAAAGGAGCTTTCACATCACCTACTTGAATGCATCTGCTAACTGGGTATTTGAGGTCTCCGTTTGTTCATATTGAGCGGCGACATTAGAACGCAAGAATTTTACATACTGATCGAGAACCTCGTAGTAGGATTCAAAAAACTTGCCTGCAAAGAGATCGTTAGAAGCGCGTGTTTCCTCGTACGCCTTACCACTCCAATAGTTTGCCAAGCCATCGATTGTCGCTTTACTATCTAAAAGGAGCTGCTTGAGCTGCAAATTGTCTTTTTCGACTTGTGCTGCGATAGCCATGACCTGTTCACTATCAATTGTCATTAAGGTTGACATATTATCCCTCCTAGTTTTTCGGATATTCGATTTTTAGTTTAATAGTTTTTTAGTTTTTTAGTTTTTTAACAGCGACAGTATTGTTGTCACGGGTTACTTCGTAGTTTTTCGCTTGTAAATCCAATGTGGTCGAGACGCCATTAAGTCTAGCGGTCATATCTTGAAGTTCCTTGCAAAAGCCTTGGATTTGCTCGACAAAGGCCAAGTTATCGGAAGACTTGTAAGCATCGCCCATTGTGCTTGCCGTGTTAACCAAGCGTTGGTGCACATCTGTGTAATCCTTAGCAATTTGACCGAGCTTCTGTGATGCTTTTTTCATCTCTACTGGATCTGCTGTGAATTTCATTTAATGCCTCCTTAAACTCATTGTTATTTGAACGCATCTGCGTCAAAGTCAGATAAAGATCAATTTTGATGCGTTTCTTATTCCCGCATCGGAGACTGTTAAATCCGTATTGTAAATGTGTCCACTTTCTGCATCGATTAAAACCGAATGAAGTGTTCCTTTAAAGCTATTGCCCGATAGGGACTCAAGTATTTTAATGAGTAACCCTATCACTTCTCCCAAATTTTTGTTGCACGGCAAGTACACATTGTAATGATGAGAAATCGACGGCAAATAGATATCTACTAGGTACTTATTCATAGGACCTCCACCGCTTCTTGATTGTGTAAGAGCTTAATAAAGGTTGCATGCCCTTTATCTACTGCAAATCCAAAATCTGAAGTGACCTCCGACATAAACTCCTGTGGTTTTCGCGTTACATTCAAACGATACTGACCATTGATGCCACTGCCCACCCATATCCCGCTATTGCCGGTAATATGGGTTTTGTACCAGTTCTCGGCAGTCAGGGGAGAAACCCCATTGAGGGATTCTGCGATAGTGAAATGCACGTTATAGGCCTTCACACACTTGGCCATCGCCAAACTAAGTCGGTAGATGGGGGTGTCGTCGTCTGCCATTTTTTCGGCTGCAGTTTTGGGTTGATAGCCATCGAGCAAGCTTTTGAGGGTGGCCATGGACTGAATCACCACAAAGAGGGTGTCGAAGGCGGGGGCGGCCTCTCCTGCCGAGAGTTTGTCTTTGTATGCATTGTTTCGGGTGAGCACGGTGCTGAATAGGCTGTCGATGCCCGCTACACAGGCGTCTAAATCGCACATAACGGTGAGGGAATCGTCGGATGCTGGCAGCGCCTGGCCCAGCGGGGCGAAGAGCAGTGTTTTTACCTTGCAGTGTCTCGCGACCAATTTGGCAATGGCAGCACTAAAGGCCGACCACTCACGATCTGAGGCCAAAATAAGATTGACCACTTGGGCTGTAAAATCGTAGCTATACACTTGTAAATTTGATTTGACAATGCCAATAGGCACCTGGCTTAAATCGCCTTGATGCGCAGTCTTTGCGATTAATGCTTCCGTTACACGTTCTGGTAAAACCGGGATGCGCATGGCCTCTTCGGTGGTAAACCTTCGGGCGATGTCTCTTGAAAAGTCTTTTAAGTAGGTAAAGGTATTGGTCTCTTTTGAAAGACTCGCCACCTGAAATTCCAAGACGCTATCTTTATCTCTTCTGTAGATGCCGCGCCCAGTGTAGGCTTCTGGGGTAAGTCCTTCGGTTTTTCCCACAACGATGGAATAATCTTCGGGATTATTCAGTTGAAGGCAAAAGAGCATTTTGTAATTTTGAAGTAAATTGGGCCTAACGCCGTTGACCGTTGTGGAAGTCAAAACAAAGTAAATGCCATACTTTGTGCCCTCGCGGGATAAAAAGACTAAATCGCCAATATGATCTTCGTAGAGCTCCGAGAACACGGCAAAGTTATTTAACACCACCACAATTTGCGCCTCTGGCTGATTTGATTGCTGATTATAGAGCGTCATGCTTCCGCCAAAGGGCGCGAACATCTGCTTGCGCGTTTCTAGCTTTCCAAAGAGCACCTTAAATAAATTGTTAATCTTCTCGCCTTCGTGGGATAAGATCACATCGCCAACATGGGGCGCTTCGCTAAAGGCGGTGAGAGTTTGTGCGCCAAAGTCCAAGAGATACATATTGACTTCTTTAGGGGTGTGCTGACTGATAATGGAATAGCACATGGCCTCTAGGAACATCACTTTGCCACTGCCTGCGGACCCATAAATCAGCGTATTGCCCTCCTTGGTGACAGGCACCCTTAAGACCGCCTGGGATTGATGGGCAGGGTCGTCGTATTCGCCAATTACTGGATTTATGATGGAGGGCGTGTCTGCTGTTGGATATTTTTCGCACAATTGCTCTAAAAAGATTTGCGCCGGCAGTGGATCGAGCCACATTTTCCAGCGTTTAACGTGGATTTCTGAGCTCACTTTATCGATGTATTCTGTGAGTACGTCTATTTGTTTCTTTGGATCTTTAAACATTGCAAAGCGATCGACGTTTGCCTCCGCAATTAAGCGTCCATTGGTATTGACCACAGAAACTGCATCGTCTCTGTCTTTTACAACCTTTAGCGAAGGGTAATAGGCAGCGCCAGCCCATGCAGACTGTCCAATCTGGAAGATTTCGTTGTTGCCCACCTGCAGGTAGAACCTTCCGGTATTTACCAAGGAAGCCGCTTCTGGGCGTCCGAGCATCTCGGTGGAGTCGCCTAAATCTTGAACCTTTAAACACACTCTAAAGCGACTGTTTGAGCGAATTTGATCGTCTACCACGCCTCCAGGCTTTTGCGTGGCTAAAATAAGGTGCACCCCGAGGCTTCGGCCAACTCTGGCTGTACTGGTGAGCTCGGTCATAAAATCCGGTTGCTCCTTCTTTAACTCTGCAAACTCGTCGGATATGATAAACAAATGCGGAAGGGGTTCGAGGACCCTGCCCTCGCGAAACAGCTTCTGATACTTGTAAATATCGATATTGCTAATATTGTACTTCTGTGAAACCTCTTTAAAAATCCGCTCTCGACGGTGGAGTTCACTTCGCATCGAAGACAAGGATCTCTTGATGCCGTTGCCATCTAAATTTGTGATAATGCCCGCCGTATGTGGAATACTTTTAAAGGCATCTGCCATTCCACCGCCTTTATAGTCGATTAAAATAAAGGCGACTTCGTAGGGATGAAAAGACACTGCCATCGACAAGATATAGGCGATAATAAACTCACTTTTACCCGAACCAGTCATGCCCGCCACTAGACCGTGGGGGCCATGGGCTTTTTCGTGGAGGTCGATTTTAAAGGCATCGCCATATTTATCTACGCCTACACAGGTTGCCAGGGATTTAGTGGGATCGTTGATTTTCCAGTTTTCTACTAGGTTTAAGTGTTCGACTAATCCAATCTCCAACATCTGAAAAAAGGTGTATTTACTCGGCAATTGAAATTGCAAATCGCCAAGGTCGATAAAGGTATTTGCCAGTGTAGCTGTGACCTTTTTAAAATCGATGTGGTGTGTGTCGTCTAAAGAGAAGTTAAGGGGCGGTTCGCTTACATCGTCGATTAAGGTGAGTGTACCTACTTTTTCTTCGCTCAGTCCTATAACCGCCGAGCACTCTTTTGGTAAATCCACGAGATTTTCAAAGAGCGAGACCACCGAAAACTTAATAAAGGTCTTGTGTTCTAGTACTCTACGCACACATTCTGTTTTGACCGAAAGCTCCTTGTCTAAGCACAAAATAACGTAATGAGGCACCTCGTCCTCTAGCTGATGTGCGCTGATGCCCTTTCGATATTCGACGATTGGATCGATTGAGGCGGAAAGCTCCTTTGCCTCTTCGTAGTTGGTCGCCACATAAATTTGAGCTTTGTCGTTGCTCATTGCATGGGGCAGCCACTTAGAAAAAGCATAGTCTTCTGAGCTGCTTTCGTCAAAAATAAGCACGAGTTTTAACTCGTCGTAGCTGTGCAGCGTGACGAGTTGAAGGATAATATTTTTTGCAAAGGATGCAATGTGCGCCTTATTTGCGTAGATGCCGCTAATATATCGCTCAAGTAGCGACAAGGTAATGGGTACATCCGAGAGGTTTCTCTTTGCCTCGCCAAATGCATACATCATCTCGGTTAGATTATCTTGCTCAACCGAGAATTTTCGCTCAGAATACTGAATGTCCGATATAAGGGGTATCTCGCCGTAGCCGACTCTCAGCGACAAGAAATCTGAATGCTTTGGTGTTCTCTCCCAAAGCTTAGGATTGTCTACGAGCATGCGCATGGCCAAGGTCTTTGGATCCACATCATTGGCCCGCAAAATGGCTTCTTGTCTGGCAACTTCTTCTTCGACCAGCTTTTGCAAATTCTTTAAATACGCTGTATACGCTTCTTGTCGCTTAGCCTCTTTCTGGCTGCGCATTTTCTTTTGATAGGATTTGGTCAACAGTGGCCACATAAGTGTACCAAGCAGCATACTGATACTCATCACGATAGATGGTATTGCCGCATTGATATTGCCACGCTCTAATGCGTTTACCACCGAAAAGACGCCACTGGCCACCGATGCCATCCCCATAGTCAGGGCAGGTCCGATCAGCATAATCATGGGCACATCGTCGCCGAGTTGATTACTTGGCGGCGCATCTATTTTTAGACTGAAGCCTTCAACGTCGTACTTAAATCGGGGTGCCCGGTAATGGTAGGTCGGCTTAATAAAATCTGTTTCATCTAGACTCTCGTATTCCATACTGACAGTGCTTTGATCGTCGATAACTGCCTTGGCCCCCAGCTTGGACCGATAGGCCTTAAGGGCGGCATTTCGTATAGTCACTTGTCCATCGGGATTATTTATAAACAGGTATTTCGGGGTTAATACAATTTGCAAACCCAATATGTAAATAACATCGCCAATATTCAGCGCACAAGATTCAATGCACTTTCCATTGACATATGTATAGTTGGCGCTCTTGTTATCACTAATGTGCATAAGGCCATCTTTAATTGTAAGTACCGCATGGGTTCCTGATACATACCCGTTGGCGTAAACAATATCGTTTACAGGCTCACGACCAATGGTGAGTGTAATCTCGCTTTGAGTGATTTCGTAGCCCACATGCTGCTTTCTATCGATACTCAGCACTTCTGTAAACAAGATAAAACTCTGCGCTTCATCTGAACTTTGAATTTTATAAAATTGCTGCGGCTTTAGCTGCACGTCATTCACGGTTTTGCCCTCTTGATCGAGGACCTTATAGCGCTTGTTGGACTTCATAATCCACAAGCCGCTTTGCTGACTGTCGTACCTGCTAACGGCCTCTATAGACACCACATTGATCAACTTATGCGCATCACTTCTTGCCTTTACCCAAAAATGGCCCACAGGTTTTTCCGGTAAAACCAAACTTGTATACTCGAATTTTGACAGAAGTGTGATTTTCATGGATATCTCCTCTGGCTGGCCAAGTGAATGTTGATTCAAATGTATGTAGGCGTAATTGACTCAGGTGTACATTAAGGTCGCGACTCTCAAGCACGACGAGTTCCCACCTGCATTTTCACTTGAGAACCCA
>CALFXQ010000435.1 GCA_937958285.1 uncultured Fusibacter sp.
AAAATCCACAATAATATTGAGGTCTATTTCGACCGTCTTTTCTTCAGCATTAACTTTAACACCTTTGGCCTGATTCTTTTTTCCGAACATTTCTGCGATATCTACCGCAATTCCACCGGAAAGCCCCTTTACGCCTTTTATTTCACTTGCTGCAATATTTGCAATTGTTCCGACCACGTCGTTAGAGATTTTAATCTCACCAAACTCCATGCTTTCCAATTGATTTGATTCACTCATAGCCTTACCTCCAAATACTTAGTTATTATAGCAGAAAGCAATACATTTCCGCAAGTTACATTAGCTATTTTTACGACCTTTTTTTATAAAAATTTTAAAATTGTTCGTGTTTTTGACTCTCGTGCAATAAAAAAGCCAGTCCTGTAGCGATTGAACGCCCTCGGACTGGCTATTGACGCGACATCTTTATGCGTTTTCTTCCGAGGTTTGTTCCTCGTCAGATGCCTCTTCCTCCTCGTCGGTGGCTTCATCAGCATCTTCACAATCATCTTCGTCTTCTACAACAATTTGAATCACAGTATCGCAAGTTGGGCACGTGATTTCAGTTTCGAAGGCACCTTCATCGTCTAAAGTTGGATCATTAATCAGTATGACTTCATTACACTCTGGGCAAATGACCTCATCGTAGTATGTGTCGTCATCGTCTTCTTCTTCATCTTCGTCAAAATCGAGTTCATCTTCATCGTAAAAGTCTTCTTCTAAGTCAGCCAAGTCTTCATCGATCGCTTCGACATAATCATCGACTTCGTCTAGATCGTCGCTCAAATCGTTAATTGCTTCAGCCATATCATCTAAGACATCAATAATCGCCAAAATCATTTTGCCGTTCTTGGAATCTTTGATATCAAGACCTTCAGCCAAGCCTCTTAGGTAAGAAACACTTTCGTACAAATGGTTCATAATGCCCTCCTTGTCATGACAATGGGTTCATCTATACACGAGACAGATAATCACCTGTTCTAGTGTCAATCTTAATGCGGTCGCCTTCATTAACGAACAAAGGAACGTTAATCACAGCACCAGTTTCTACAGTTGCCTTTTTTGTGATGTTAGAAGCAGTATCGCCTTTAACACCAGGCTCTGACTCAGTAACCAAAAGCTCTACAAAGTTAGGTGGTTCAACAGAGAAGCATTTCCCTTTGTAAAATTTAATCATTGCACTATCGTTTTCTTTTAAGTACATGATCGCATCTTCTACTTGATCCAGCGTAAGCGGGATTTGCTCGTATGTTTCGTTGTCCATAAAGAAATAAAGATCGCCATCTTGATAAAGATATTGCATACTCTTCGTTTCTACGTGTGCTTTTGGAAACTTCTCGTTAGGGTTAAAAGCATCTTCGCGAATTGTGCCATTCACGAGATTTTTGTATTTTGTGCGAACAAAAGCCGCACCTTTTCCTGGCTTAACATGTTGAAAATCGATGATCACGTAAGGAACACCGTTCACTTCGAATGTTACACCTTTTCTAAAATCGCCTGCTGCTATCATGGTTTACCTCCAGATGTTTTTATAACGACTCATTATATCAAGATTTTCTCTAAAAATCTAGCATCAAAGCTTAGAATCGCCATTTTTGATGATAACTTCGGTGCCATGTCGTGGCGACTTCGAAACGATTGTAATGGAATCAATGAGGGCCTTCATAATATCTGTTTCAAATTGTATGCGCATTTCATCAATTTTACTCCACATTTCACCTGAGTCTGTGACGATATAATGCGGCTTTAAATTGTTTAAAGCGATCGCTTTAATGTCTAGTGTACACTGTTCACAGATACAAATTCCAGGAAATGCCTTTAACAAGTTTGGCAACACATGATCTACAGCACTTTCCATGTAGTTTTTTAATTGCATTTTTGAAACCCTCCCACACAATTATACACATTTCATTGGCCATATGCATTGAATTTAATAGATTTCTTTTGACTTAACAGAAATTTTACCCATTACAGACCGAGAATAACACGGTAGTAGAGCATTAAAAGGCGATCCCCCCATATAAATGCCAGCCAAGCTGCTAAACACATAAATGGACCAAAGGGTACATACTCAGGAATGCCTCTTCCACGCCTGATAATCCAGACGATCATTACATAAAATAAAGCGAGATAGAATGCACCAAAGGCCACCATCAACACCGTTTTAGTTCCAATAACCAAACCTATGGCACTCATCAAATACACATCACCCATGCCAAAGGCTTCTCTTTTAAAAATAAACTGAGAGATGACCCGTATAGCCAGATAAATCCCGCCACCAATGAGTGCACCCAACAGTGCGTCTTGCCAAGGGGCCTTAGATAGAATTAATAAAACAGTGTGCAGTACAGTAAATGCGAGCAAGAGCATGTCGTAGATATATTTAGTAGCCGCATCGACAGTTGCTGTAATGCCCAGCATTGTTGTAAATGAAATTGCCAAGATAAACTGCTGCCATGGCGTTGCAAACAAACTATTTGTCCATAGAACGATTGGGATCAAGCCTCCCAAGAGCGTCACCATGAGAGCAACAAGCCCCAAGAAATTTTCTTGGGACTTGCTTAGCTTCACTTCCTCGTCGTGCCTTATTAAATAACGTGTGAGATAAAAACTCAATGCGCTAAAACCGATAAGACCGATCCATATAGGCACCATTTGAAAGCTTTGCTGAGAATGTGTGAGTAATTGCACTTGAGATTACTTGATAAAGGTGTTTAGCGCATAAATGACTTCAGCACGTTTAATAGGGAGCTTGATTCCCTTGCTAAAATCTGTGCGCTGATAGCGTTCGAAACGCATTTTATCTGCTACCGTTTGGAATTTAAACTCGACAAACAAAATCCGACGCATCATAAGCTCAAAATCCTGATAGCTCACAGAGGATTTAGGTCTGAATTGAAGTTTTGAATCGAGGGTCATAATACCTCTATTGAGTACATAATCCACCGCAGTACGATACCCGGTTGCCACGGTTGAACGATCCTTATAACTTCTCACATTGCCAGAAGCAATCGCGCGGTAACTGAGAATTTTATAGACCACATCTGCAAACTCTTCACGTGTGATCACATCGTTTGGTCTAAAGAACTCTGATTTGGGTAGAAATTC
>CALFXQ010000436.1 GCA_937958285.1 uncultured Fusibacter sp.
TAATGTCATATTATTTCCCTAACTTCCTGATGTGAAACTAAAGGCAAAAAATGTTGTAACTGCAATTTTAACACGGGATCTACCATCGGCAAATCGAGCATGGGGACAATCACAAAAGCGCGCTCATAGTATCTTGGATGGGGCAAAATAAGGCTGTCTGTAAACATACTCACACCCTTAGCCCATATGATGTCGATATCGATTGTTCTTGGCCCCCACCTAAGTTCGCGCTTTCTGTGAAGATTTAGTTCTATAGCCTGTAATTCTAGCAGCAGGTCTATAGGGTCTAAGCTTGAAGATACCAATAGACAACGATTGACGAAGGGCGCTTGGTCGACATATCCTTGAGGCGCTGTTTCATAATCCTTTGACTTCGCAATAAGAGCAGCACACCCTTGAATTTGATCAGTTGCCATATCTAAAAATTGCCTTGGATCTCCAATATTAGAGCCTAGACTCAAGTAATAATAGCGTTTCAAAATTAAACCTCGCTCCTGTAGCGCTTTATTGTGACACTGGCATGTGAAAAATGTCCGGGAATTGGCGCTTGTGGCTTTCTCACGCATACTTCCACACCTTCTATGCGGGCATCTAACATAAATACCCTTTTTACAATTGTATGGGCCAGTGCCTCGAGCAGTTGAAAGCGCTCGCCCACCACGACTGTCTCTAATACCTTGTAGACATCGGCATAGCTCACCGAATCTTCAAGAGCATCGGTTTGCCCTGCCTTGCTTAAATCGAGCTCTAATATTACATCGAAGTGAAAGCGTTGACCCAAAGTCTGTTCTTCCGCAAATACCCCATGATAGGCCCAAAATTGAACATCGATTAAGGCGATTTTATCGAGCGCTCTCGATTGTGAGCAATTTACCATGGCACAATCCCCTTTTCAATGGCTTCTGTCATTACAACCGCCCTTAGATTCTCTTTCACATCGTGGACCCTTACGACTTTTACCCCAGCTTTAACACCTAAAACAGTGGTGGCCAAGGTGCCTTCTACTCTTTGGTCTGCAGGTAAATCCAGGACTTTTCCAATTGTGGACTTCCGAGAAGTGCCAAGTAGCACTGGGAACCCCCACATAACAATTTCCTTTAGCCTTCTGAGTACCTCGAGATTTTGATCAGGTGTTTTTCCAAACCCAATACCCGGATCGAAGACGAGTAGTGATGGATCTAGTCCAGATTGCAAAGCAATAGACAGGGTTTTATCGAAAAACGCACACATTGAAGCCAGAAGATCTTCGGCGTAATCTGTGTGGGTTTGGTTGTGCATGGCGATGACAGGAACACCGAAATGTGCTGCCACAGTAGCCATGTCGCCATCTTTTTGCATCCCCCAAACGTCGTTGACGATATCTGCCCCTGCGCGAATTGCATGCTCAGCGACATGTGCTTTATAGGTGTCGATAGATATTCTCACATGTGGATAATGGCTTTCTTGCAAAGCTCTCAATGCACTTATTATGGGGACAACGCGATTAAGTTCTTCAAGTTCTGACACCTGCTCCGCACCGGGGCGCGTCGATTCACCACCTACATCGATAATGGTGGCGCCTTCGTCCATCATTTTTTTTGCGTGTTTAAGCGCATCTTCCAAACCTTGATGCTGGCCACCATCGGAAAATGAATCTGGAGTCACATTGAGTATGCCCATAATTTGAACCTGCTGTAATACAGTCCAAGGTCTAGGATTCTTTTGTATCATCTTCTAGAGCCGCCAAATTGTATTAAAGACATGGCCTCGGCACGGGATTTTGCATCTTTTTCTAATGTGCCCCTCACTGCTGAGGTAATTGTTTGAGAACCCGCCTTTTTTATGCCGCGCATGGTCATGCACATATGCTCTGCTTCTACCACGACAATAACACCATAAGGCGCTAATTTTTCGACGAGTACATCTGCAATGGTGGAAGTCAAGCGCTCCTGAAGTTGAGGACGCTTAGCCACCGTATCGACTACGCGCGCTAGTTTGGAAAGTCCTGTGAGTCTACCATCTTTTGGAATGTACCCCACGTGGGCACGACCGAAAAACGGCGCAAAATGGTGTTCGCACATTGAGTAAAATGGTATGTCTTTTACGAGTACCAGTTCGCTGTGTTGTTCTGCTTGAAAGAACACCTCTAAGTGTTTTCTGGGATCTTCTTTGAGACCCGAGAAGATTTCTTCGTACATGCCGGCAATGCGTCTTGGTGTGTCGAGTAAGCCCTCGCGATCTGGGTCCTCACCCATTGCCAAAAGTATTTCTCGCACGGCTCTTTCTATTCTTGGTTTATCCATAACAGACCTCATTCGTATATTGGTAATTTACAACGCTCTAAATGGTGAATTTTTCCACCATAAGGCTTTAGTATATATAGGACTAAATCGTCGATTAATCTTAGGTGTTCTGAGGCGTTTGTCGCCTTATATGTGGCTTTTACTAGTTCGTATAGCACTAAATCCGCATTAAAGAGATAATCGAGAATGCGCTTATCTCTCGGCACCCATGTGTTTTGAAGTCTAAAATAGGTCCGCAACATTTCGGGCAAATAGACATTGGCCAAATACTGAAAGGGAATGGCATCTTCTAGGCGGTGTTGTAGATCTTCGACCTGCTTAGTCATCTTAAACCGCATATAGGTAATTTCTGAATCCGATAGAAGAGTAGGACCATTCAAATACAAGCGGTTTGCCAATTGAAAATAGCCTTCAATCAGCGAATTCTTCTTATAGAGATGTCTCGCTTTTGACAAAATATTGAGCCAAAAGTGATTGTCTTTAATAATCAATTTGTTGAGATCATCTACATCGATATACGATATGTCAAACTCTTTGCCATCGATTACTTTAACTTCGCGTTCAAAACCACCACTTGTCTCTTTCACAACGAATAAATCGATATCGTGAACTTGTTCGAGGGCATCGAGCTTTCTAGCCCCACTGCCAATAATGGAAACACTTAATACGGCTTCGTCAGCTTTTATTTCATCGACTACACGGTTAAGTAGTGCTCTAAATTTGTCCATATTCTCCTCCACGATAGGCGAACTGCAATGACTGTAACCACGATTCCAGCGCCTCATGGTCACATGTTGCGATTTTGTGCGGCTTTGTTTCTGTGAAATGAGCTTTTGTGAGGCCAATCACACTATTTGTTAGAATAATGAGGTCAGCTCTGTTTAAATCAGCCAATGGAAGTGTCTGTTCGACAAGCGCTTCA